>NZ_JBFUGA010000048.1:0-42833 GCF_056403155.1 Methylobacterium sp. P3_A11 | reverse complement strand
GGCGCGGGCGGGGCGTCCGGGCTGGCGGTGACGCCCGGCGGCGGTGCCAGCGGCGCCGCGGTCACGGTTCCCGACGGCATGGCCGGCACGGCCTCYAGGGAGGCCTGCGGCGACGGAGCCCGGGTGCGAGGCCCGTCAAGGCGGCTCGAGGCGCAGGCGGCCAAGCTGGCGCTCAGGCAGAGAACGGCGAACGTCGACAGGCTCGGTCGCAGCATCGGTTCACTTCGGATCAGGCTTGGAGGCGCGAACGCGCTTGTCCCCTGACTCCGTGCCAATTGCGCTGACCGCAAGGCGGCGCTCTCCTGCGCGGACGACTTCGCTGCGGAGAGCGGGCCTTTTCGGCGCGGTGTGGCCGACAGGCCTCAACGCTCTGCCGGCGCCTGCGATCAGACCGTGCGCTCCACCATCATCTTCTTGATCTCGGCGATGGCCTTCGCCGGGTTCAGGTTCTTCGGGCAGGTGTTGGCGCAGTTCATGATCGTGTGGCAGCGGTACAGCCGGAACGGATCGTGCAGCCCGTCGAGGCGGTGGCCCGTGTTCTCGTCGCGCGAATCGATCAGCCAGCGATAGGCCTGAAGCAGGGCCGCCGGGCCGAGGAACTTGTCGCCGTTCCACCAGTAGCTCGGGCATGACGTGGTGCAGCACGCGCACAGGATGCACTCGTAGAGGCCGTCGAGGCGGGAGCGATCCTCCGGCGTCTGGCGCCACTCCTTCTCGGGCGCGGGCGTCTCGGTCTGGAGCCAGGGCTCGATGGCGGCATGCTGGGCGTAGAAGTTCGTGAGATCCGGCACGAGGTCCTTGAGGACCGGCATGTGCGGCAGCGGATAGATCCGGATCGCCCCGTCCTTGTCCTTGCGGGTCATCACCGGAAGGGCGTTGTCGGGGCTCCTGCACTCGTCGATGCCCATGGTGCAGGCGAGGGCGTTCTGCCCCTCGATGTTCATCGCGCAGGAACCGCAGATGCCCTCGCGGCAGGAGCGGCGGAAGACCAGCGTCGAGTCGACCTTGTTCTTGATCCAGAGCAGCGCGTCGAGGACCATCGGGCCGCAATCCTCGCGGTCGACCTGATAGGTGTCGATCCGCGGATTGGCCCCGTCATCCGGATTCCAGCGGTAGATCCGGAAGGTCTGCAGGTTCCTGGCACCCGGAGGTGCCGGCCAGGACTTCCCCTGTGTGATCTGCGAGTTCTTCGGAAGGTTGAACTGGGCCATGGTTCTCGACGGCTTCCGCTGGATCAGGACGCGGCGGCCGGAGGAGCGAGGCTCCGCCGCCGCAATCGTGTTGCAGAGTGTTCGATCAGTACACGCGCGCCTTGGGCTCGATGTACTGGATCTCATTCGACATCGTGTAGGTGTGCACCGGTCGGTAATCGATGTTGACCTGATGCCGACCCTCGTCGAGCCAGGACAGGGTGTGCTTCATCCAGTCCTTGTCATCGCGGTCCGGGAAGTCCTCGCGGGCATGGGCGCCGCGGGATTCCGTGCGGTTGGCGGCCGATTCCATCGTCACCACCGCCTGGCCGATCAGGTTGTCGAACTCCAGGGTCTCCAGGAGGTCGGTGTTCCAGACGAGCGACCGGTCGGTGATCTTCACGTCGGCGGCAGCGTTCCAGACCTTGTGGATCAGGCCCTTGCCCTCCTCGAGCACCTCGCCGGTGCGGAACACGGCGCAGTTGTTCTGCATCGTCTTCTGCATCTCGGCGCGAAGCTCGGCCGTCGGCGTCGAGCCGTCGGCGTAGCGGAACCGGTCGAGGCGCTCGAGGGCCTTGTCTGTCGCGCCCTTCGGCAACTCCATGGCCCTGCCGTTCGGCTCGACGATCTCGGCGCAGCGCTTGCCGGCGGCCCGGCCGAAGACCACGAGGTCGATCAGCGAGTTCGAGCCCAGGCGGTTGGCGCCGTGGACCGAGACGCAGGCCGCCTCGCCGATCGCCATCAGGCCCGGAACCACCGTGTCGGGGTTGCCGTCGCGTAGCGTCAGCACCTCGCCGTGATAGTTCGTGGGGATGCCGCCCATGTTGTAGTGGACGGTCGGGATGACCGGGATCGGCTCCTTGGTCACGTCCACGCCCGCGAAGATCCGCGCGGATTCCGAGATGCCGGGCAGGCGCTCGTGCAGGATCTTCGGGTCGAGGTGGTCGAGGTGCAGGTAGATGTGGTCCTTGTTCTTGCCGACGCCGCGGCCGTCGCGGATCTCCATGGTCATGGAGCGCGAGACCACGTCGCGCGAGGCGAGGTCCTTCGCCGAGGGGGCGTAGCGCTCCATGAAGCGCTCGCCCTCCGAGTTCGTCAGGTAGCCGCCCTCGCCCCGGGAGCCTTCCGTGATGAGGCAGCCCGCGCCGTAGATGCCGGTCGGGTGGAACTGCACGAACTCCATGTCCTGGAGCGGCAGGCCGGCGCGCAGCACCATGGCGTTGCCGTCGCCCGTGCAGGTATGGGCGGAGGTGGCGGAGAAGTAGGCGCGGCCGTATCCGCCGGTCGCCAGGATGGTCATCTGGGCGCGGAAGCGGTGGATCTCGCCGGTGGCCTGATCGAGGGCGATGACGCCGCGACAGCGCCCTTCGTCGTCCATGATCAGGTCGAGGGCGAAGTACTCGATGAAGAAGTCGGTCTGGTTCTTCACCGCCTGCCCGTAGAGGGTGTGCAGCATGGCGTGGCCGGTGCGGTCCGCCGCCGCGCAGGTGCGCTGGGCTGTGCCCTTGCCGTAATCCGTGGTCATGCCGCCGAACGGGCGCTGGTAGATCTTGCCTTCCTCCGTCCGCGAGAACGGCACGCCCCAGTGCTCCAGCTCGTAGACGGCCGCGGGGGCGTTGCGGACCAGATACTCGATGGCATCCTGGTCACCGAGCCAGTCCGACCCCTTCACGGTGTCGTACATATGCCAGCGCCAATCGTCCGGCCCCATGTTGCCGAGCGAGGCCGAGATGCCGCCCTGCGCCGCCACCGTGTGGGAGCGGGTCGGGAACACCTTGGTGATGCAGGCGGTGCGCAGGCCGGCTTCCGAGCAGCCTACCGTGGCGCGCAGGCCTGCACCGCCCGCGCCGACGATCACCACGTCGAAGGCGTGGTCGTGGATGGTGTAGGCAGGCCCGCTGCCGTTTGTGCCGTTGGCGGCCATGTTCGGCTCCTCGAGATACGTTGTGGCGGGGTCAGGCCGGCTGTACGAAACCGATGCGCAGGACCGCGTAGAGGCAGGCGACGGCCACGACGACCGCGTACGCATTGTTGGCGAGCACAGCCGCGATCTTCGTCGCCGGCGCGTGAACGTAGTCCTCGATGATCACCTGCATGCCGAGACGCATGTGGATCGTCACCGAGAGGAGCGCCAGGATCAACAGGATCGAGACGAGGGGGGTCGCGACGAGGAGCCGCGCCTCCGCGTAGCCGCGGCCCGACATCTTGGCGATGATCACCACGAAGCTCAGCATCAGCACGACGTTGGCGATGGCGGTGAGCCGCTGCAGCCACCAATGGCCGGCCCCGTGATGCGAGACGCCGAGACCGCGCACCCGGGCGCGCGGAGTGCGGATCGAGACACGCGTGTCCTGCCGGACCTCTTCCTGAGCCATATCGGCCTCCTCAGCGGACCAGAAGGGCGACCGCCCAGATGACGAAGGTGAGGGCCACGGAGCCGATCAGCGTCAGCCGGGCCATCGAGAGACGCTTCTCCCGGTCGAAGCCCACGCCCGTGTCCCAGATCAGGTGCCGGATGCCGCCGAGCATGTGGTGCATCAGGATCCATGTGTAGACGAACAGGATCAGCCGCCCGAACACGGAGCCGAAGAATCCGGCCACGTAAGAGTATGCGACGGGTCCGGAAGCCAATGCCACGAGCCAGATCGCGACCAATGCAGTGCCGCCGTAGAGAGCGGTGCCGGTAATACGGTGAAACACCGACATCGCCATCGTCCAGGTCCAGCGATAGATCTGGATATGGGGCGATAACGGCTGTGCCACTGTCGGGCGCGCGGTGGGTGCCATCGGGTTGAAGCCTCGCAGCTGCGAACTGGACCGTGTCTAATCTGGTAGCGCTAGTGCCTGAGCGGGCAAGCCGCAATCCGTCATGGTGCGGCGCAATGTGCCGTCTCGGGCGACACTTTGCCGATTCTGTCACTTCAGCTGCCCCAGGATGCGCCACCACGCATAGTCGAGGGGCGCGGCGACGAGGAGCGACAGGAGGCCGAAGCTCACGGTCAGCCGCGTCGCGTCCCGGAGGCGGACGCGCCCGAGTTCGCTGGCGAACACGATCGGGGGCGCCTGATAGGGGAAGAACAAGGTCGAGTAGCCGATCACCTGAAGGGAGACGACCGCGAGGGGCGACAGCCCGCTCGCTTCGGTCATCTCCCCCGCCAGGGCCGTGTAGAGAGCCGGGGCACCGTTGGCGGTGACGAGGAGGGTCAGCACCGTGGCGATGCCGGTCAGGACCGCGAAGTTCTGTGTCGGCGCATCGTGCGCCAGGGGCGCGACCGTCAGCAGGAGATGCCCCAGGCGCTCGCCCAGCCCGGTCTCGTTGACCAGAGCGACAAGGCCGAGGAGCGCCGCGATGTAGAAGCAGGTCCGCAGGTTCACCTGCTGGAACGCCTCCGGCGGAAGCACTCCGATCCGCGGCAGCAGGCAGACCACCGCGGCGGCGAGGCCGACCCAGGCGGGGGCGAGACCATGCAGGCTGTCGGTCATCCAGAGGACCAGGGTGCAAGCCATGATCACCGCGAGGCGCCGCTCGGCCGCGGAGACCGGCGGCAGCACCGGCAGGGTCGGGACGGCGGAGCCGAGGTGGTCCGGGAACAGCCGGACGATGAGCGCGACCAGCAGTACCCCCTTCACCAGGGCCAGGACCGGGGCGTGCAGGACGAAGTAGGACAGGTATGACAGGTGCAGGCCGAGCAGGTGCTCCGCCGACCCGGCCATCACGAGGTTCGGCACGTTGGCGGGCAGGATCGCCGCCGACAGGATCGGCGTGGCGAGGCCGACGGACAGGACCGCTCCCGCCCGTCCCGGGCGCCCGTCCGTGAGGCCGAAGGCGTCGCAGAGCGCCAGGGTCACGGGAATCATCAAGGCGATGCGACCGAGATTCGACGGCATGACGAGGGCGATGAGGAAGCTCAGCGTCACAAGCCCGGCGATGAAGCGGGCGTAGGATCCCGAGAGCCGCAAAGCGAGCGTCTGGGCCACTCGGGCACCGAGGCCCGTCCGGGTCATGCCCTGCCCCACCACCATGCCGGACAGGACCAACCAGAAGGCGGAGGAGGATAATCCCGAGAATACCGTGGCGGCTGAGCCGAGGCGCAAAAGCATCGCGAGTCCGAAGAAGGCCAGCGCCGTGACGATCTCGGGCAGGAGGGCGGTGGCCCAGAGGCCCATGCACAGCACGAGCAGCGCCGCCGTCACCGCAACAAGACCCTCGCCGCTCACCGCGATCGTCCCCGCACCACACTACGCCGGAGGCGGCATCCTCATCGGATTGGAACGGTTCGCAATTCGGCAGTTGTTGAGCGAGCCTTCGTCAATGGCGAAGGTTATGGATCGGACGCGCCGTCGCGGCTCGCGAATCAACGAGAGCGCCCGGCCGGATCCCGGCCGGGCGCGGTGCTGTCTCGAAACGGCGCCGCAGACATGAAGCCCGCGCCGCGCGGTTCAGTAGCCGTAGCCGTAGTAGCCGTTGCAGGCGGCCGGATCGTAGGCGCCGTAGTCGTCATTGTAGGCGCAGCTGTCGTAGCCGTAGCCGAGGCCGCCCAGGCCGTAACCCACTCCGAGACCGAGCCCGACTCCCGCGAGGCCGTAACCCAGGCCGCGACCGTAGCGACGGCCGTAATAGCCGCGGTTGACGTATCCGCGGCCGACGATACCGCGGTTCCCGATCCCGCCGTACCGTCCGGCGTTATTGAACCCGCCCGTCCGGAGGCCGCCGCCCCGCAGCGCGCCGACGCCGGCGCCGGTCACGCCGGCCGCGCCGAGCCCGGCGCCGCGGAATCCACCGCCCAGGCCGCCGACGCGGGCAGCACCGACGCCGCCGTTCTGAAAGGCCCCGCCGCCGAAGCCGCCGTTCCGGAACCCCCCAGCGCCGACGCTGCCGCCGTGGAAGCCACCCCCGCCGAAGCCGCCGCCGTGGAAGCCACCCCCGCCGAAGCCGCCGCCGTGGAAGCCACCCCCGCCGAAGCCGCCACCGTGGAAGCCACCCCCGCCGAAGCCGCGGGCATCGGCGCCGCTCGGCGCCAAAGCGACGGCCGCCAGAAGGGCGGTGGAAACAAGTGCGATACGAGTCATGGAATTGCTCCGCTCGATGTGTAATGTCTTACACAACTCAACATCGGTCAACGCGGCTGTATCCAAGCTTGAGTATTGCCAGCGGCGTGGCAGTCGGTCGCTGAGACTGTAATCTGCCTCGCCGCTTGCGCGGTCTCTCGCGGAAAGTCTTACCGAAACGGCGGCTCATCGAAGCTGCGCAGCTTGCGCGAGTGAAGCCCCTGCCGGTCGGCGCGGAGGACGTCGAGGGCTGCCAGTCCCACCTGGAGATGCTCGGAGACGGCCCGGTCGTAGAAGGCGTTGGCGGCGCCCGGAAGCTTGATCTCGCCGTGGAGGGGCTTGTCGGAGACGCAGAGCAGCGCGCCGTAGGGCACGCGCAGGCGAAACCCCTGCGCGGCGACGGTGCCGCTCTCCATGTCGACCGCCACCGCGCGCGACTGGTTGATCCGCCGCCTCTCCTGGCTGAAGCGCAGTTCCCAGTTGCGGTCGTCGTAGGTCACCACCGTGCCGGTGCGCAGGCGCCGCTTGAGGGCGTCGGCCTGCTCGCCCGTCACCGAGGCGGCGGCGCTCTGGAGTGCGACCTGCACTTCGGCCAGCGCCGGCACCGGTACGTCCGGCGGCACGAGCTCGTCGAGGATCCGGTCACGGCGAAGATACGCGTGCGCCAGCACGTAGTCGCCGATGGTCTGCGACTGCCGAAGGCCGCCGCAATGTCCGACCATCAGCCAGCAATCCGGGCGCAGCACGGCGAGGTGGTCGGTGATGGTCTTCGCGTTCGAAGGACCGACCCCGATATTGACCAGCGTCGTGCCCTGCTGGGTCCCGTCGGCATCGCGGGCCACCAGATGATAGGCCGGCATCTGGTGGCGATGCCAGGGCGAGGCCGCGATCACCGCGGCGGGATCGGCATCGGCCGCTTCGGCCCGGCTCACCGAGACGCCGCCCGGCAGGACCAGCCGCTCGAACCCCTCCGTGCCCGAGGCTAGCCGCTCCAGCCCATGGCGGACGAACTGGTCGACATAGCGGTGATAGTTGGTGAGCAGGATCCAGGGCTGGACCTCGCGCCAGTCGCAACCGGTGTAGTGCACCAGACGCCGGAGCGAGTAATCGACCCGCACGGCGTCGAACAGCGCCAGGGGCAGCGGCTCGCCGGGGATCTGGTCGAACGTCCCGTCGGCGATCTCGTCGCCCACGAGCGAGAGGAGCGGGACCGGGAAGTAGGTGGCGAGGTCCGCGCCGTCGACGGCCCGCCCGCCCGCGTCGAGCCCGGCCTCCAGCACGTAGGGATAGGGAATCTCTTGCGCGCTCAGACCGACCTCGATGGCGATGCCGTAATCGGCGACCAGCGGCTCCAGCTGACGGGTGAGGTAGGTTCGGAAGAAGCCCGGATGCGTGACCGTGGTGGCGTAGGTACCGGCGGCCTGGAGCTTGGCGGTGGCGCGCCGGACCCGCGGCAGGGGCCCGTCCGGGCGGTAGCTGATCCGCAGCTCCGGGTAGCGGAAGGCAAGCCGCTCCGTGGCGTCCGGCGGCGGCCCGCCGGCGAGGTACCGCTCCAGGGCGCTCCGCAGGGCGCCGGCCGCGTCGTCGTAGAGCTCCACCAGCTGGTCGATAGCGGTCCCGGCATCGGCCACCGCCTGCATCGGCCGCAATTCCCGCTCGATCATGTCGCCTCCGTTGCTGCTGCCGGATCTACACCCCGCGCCATCCGGGTGCGAGATGCGGGGTTGCGAGCCGCGGACGCATCGCCGACAAGCCCGCCGGCATGGAGCGAGGCGGCATGGACGCGGAAGAGTTCGGGACCCGTCCCGGTGAGGAACGCGCGGCGCTGCCCGCGACCTTCGACGCGGGCCTCCACTTCATCGGCCGGCTGCGCACGCCCTGGCAGGCGCGGTCCGACTGCCCGAAGAACGGCCTTCAGACCGACGCGGTCTGCACCGTCGAGGTTGATCCGGCCTTCGCGCCCGGCCTGCGCAACGTCACGGGCTGCACGCACCTGATCCTGCTCTACTGGATGGACCGGTCGACCCGCGGCCTCGTGATCCAGCGCCCGCGCCACGCCGACGGCCCCCGCGGCACCTTCTCCCTGCGCTCGCCCGCCCGTCCCAACCCGATCGCCCTGTCGGTGGTGGAATTGCTCGGCCGCGACGGCGACACGCTCCGCGTGCGCGGGCTCGACTGCCTCGACGGCACGCCGCTCCTCGACATCAAGCCCTACTACGCGTCGACGGATTCGCGGCCCGACGCGCAGGTCGACCGGGCCGGGGCCGAGCCGTGAAGCGCGCCGTCCTGCTGATTCTCGGTGGGCTCGCCCTCCTGGCGATCGGCGGATACGCTGGATGGCGCTTGCACCGGCCTGGAGCCGACGCGCGGGCCTACGCGGAGATGCGCCTGATCGCCGTGCAGGTCAGCCTCGACGAGGCGCCGCCGGACTACGTGTTCTGGGCCGGAGATTCCCAGGTGGAGCTGCAGCCCGGCAGCCAGCGGCCCTGCGGCCTCGAATTCCTAAACGGCGGGGTCAGCGGCGCGACTGCGGCCAGCTACGCGGATTACCTCGCGCGCTTGACCTTCAAGGTCCATCCCCGGCTCGCCGTCCTGACGGTCGGGACCAACGACATCCTGGTGAAGAACAAGCCGCAGCTGCCTAAGCCGACGGAGCAGTTCGAAGCCGCTGCCGAAGCGATCGTCAAGCGGCTGCAGGCCCTGAGCCCGCGCGTCGTGGTGACCGCCCTCCCCCCGGTCGGACGTGAGATCGGCAAGCTCGTCGAGGCCGGCGCGGTGGCCGATTACTCACATCGCTTGCAGACCCTCTGCGGACGGCTCGGCTGCGTCTTCACGGACCCGTTCGCGGCCCTGCGCGACGGCGATACCGGCTACGCCAAGCCCGGCGCCCTGCGCGACGGGCTGCATCTCGCGGCGTTCCGGCCGGCGCTGAAGGCGGTTGAGCCGGCGCTCTGCGCGCCCTGACGCCGCGTCCGGGCGCGCTGACAGTTCAGCGCCCGCTCACTCCCACTCGATCGTGCCAGGGGGCTTCGAGGTGATGTCGTAGGTCACCCGGTTGATGCCCTTCACCTCGTTGATGATGCGGGTCGCGACCCGGCCTAGGAAGGCCATGTCGAACGGGTAGAAATCGGCCGTCATGCCGTCGACCGAGGTGACGGCGCGCAACGCGCAGACATGGTCGTAGGTGCGGCCGTCGCCCATCACGCCGACGGTCTTCACCGGCAGGATCACCGCGAAGGCCTGCCAGATCGTGTCGTAGAGCCCGGCCTGCCGGATCTCGTCGAGGTAGATCGCGTCGGCCTTGCGCAGGGCTTCCAGCTTCTCGGCGGTGATCGTGCCGGGGCAGCGGATCGCCAAGCCCGGTCCCGGGAAGGGATGGCGGCCGACGAAGGCCTCGGGCAGGCCGAGTTCCTTGCCGAGCACCCGGACCTCGTCCTTGAACAGCTCGCGGAGCGGCTCCACGAGCTTCATGTCCATGCGCTCGGGCAGGCCGCCGACATTGTGATGGCTCTTGATCGTCACGGACGGCCCGCCCGTGAACGACACGCTCTCGATCACGTCCGGGTAGAGCGTCCCCTGAGCCAAAAACTTCGCGCCGCCGATCTTCTTCGATTCAGCCTCGAACACGTCGATGAACAGGCGGCCGATGGTCTTGCGCTTCACCTCCGGGTCGCTGACGCCCTCGAGCGCCGCAAGGAACATCCCCGACGCCTCAACGTGGACCAGCGGGATGTTGTAGTGGTCGCGGAACAGCGCCACGACCTGCTCGGCCTCGCCCAGGCGCAGGAGCCCGTGATCGACGAACACGCAGGTCAGCTGGTCGCCGATCGCCTCATGGATGAGCACCGCCGCCACGGCGGAGTCGACGCCGCCCGACAGGCCGCAGATCACCTTCTCGGAGCCGACCTGCGCGCGGATCTTGGCTATGGCCTCCTCGCGATAGGCACCCATGGTCCAGTCGCCCGAACAGCCTGCCACGTCGCGCACGAAGTTGCGGATCAGCAGGGCGCCGTGGGGCGTGTGAGCCACCTCCGGGTGGAACTGCACCGCATAGTAGTTGCGCGTCTTGTCGGCCACCGCCGCGAACGGGGCGTTCTTCGAGATCGCCACGGTGGTGAAGCCGTCGGGCAGCTTGGTCACCCGGTCGCCGTGGCTCATCCAGACCGGGTATGTCTCGCCCTTGTGCCAGACGCCCTCGAACAGGGGGCAGTCGGCCAGGATCTCGACCTCGGCCCGGCCGAATTCCGCGTGGTGGCCGCCCTCGACGGCGCCGCCGAGCTGGGCCGCCATGGTCTGCTGGCCGTAGCAGATGCCGAAGACCGGGACGCCCGAATCGAACACCAGCTGGGGTGCGCGGGGCGAGGCCTCGACGGTCACCGATTCAGGACCGCCCGAGAGGATCACGCCCTTGGGCTTCTGCTCGCGGAACGCGGCCTCGGCCTTCGTGAAGGGCACGATCTCGCAGTAGACGCCCTCCTCGCGCACCCGCCGGGCGATGAGCTGCGTCACCTGAGAGCCGAAATCGACGATCAGGATCTTGTCGTGGTCGGTGTTCATCGCGGGCGATTATCCGAAGGCCGAGGCGCGCGCAACGCGCCTCGTCGATGCGGGCTGGGGATCGCCCCGCAAGCCATGCGCCAGCGTCGTGCGCGTTCAGTCGAAATTGCGGACCTTGGCCGAGCCGCCCAGGCTGATCGCCGGCTTCGGCGCGGCCCCGGCGAGGCTCACCTTCTTCTGGCCCGGCGGGGTCTTGGCGCGCAGCTGCGGCGCCGCCTCGGGCACTGGCCGGGACGGCTTGAGATGGGCCTGCCCGTGGATCACCGAGCCGATCTCGCCCGCCACCCGGATCAGATCCTCGCGGTCGCAGGAGCGGGCGACCTTCAGCCCGAGCTTGTGCATGTGGCTCTTGCCGTAGAGGTACGCGGCGAGCTGGGCGCGCTTCAGCGGCGGGATCTCCTCGAGGATTAGCGGCAGGTCGAAATCGTCGGCCCGATAGACCGAGCCCAGAACCTCCAGGGTCACGGGGCAATCGACTTCTGGCTCGGCGCCGCTGGTCGGATGCGCTTGCGTCATGGTTGCCTCTCGGAGGTCGATGGATCGGGGTGCTGGTCGGATGCCCCGGAGCCGGGGTCGAGTTCAACCCCTATCGGGACGGTGAGGTTCGTCATCCGATCCTCGGCGGGTGCCAGCGCGGGGACGGGCTCCGGTTTCCAATCGCCGAGACAGCCGGTGCAGACGGATTCGATGACCGCGCGGGCATGCGCCTGCCGCCGCGCCCACAGCGTCTCCCGGGCGGCACGCGCGGCCTCGGCGTCAGACAAAGGCCGGATGCGGATGAACAGCGGCTCCTGTGCGCAGGCCGGGGCCGCCGACAGGGCGACGATCCCGAGCACGATGCGCAGGCGCCGTCGGCCGTGAACGCGTCCCCGCGTCGATGGCGCGATCCCCGCCATGCCCTGTCTCCCGGTCGAAACGAGCCCGATACCTTCACCCATAGGGTAAATCAGGTCTTAACGCTGCCCTTCGTTCGGCGGGCGTCCCCGCCTGCAGCCGGTGCGCCCACCCTGCCATCCTCCCGGTCGGTCCGGCGCCGTTCCTGGGCACGCCCGAGCCAGACGCTGTTCACGAGCCATGCGAGAGAGAGCGGGATCGCGACCCCGGCAATGCTCGCGCTGCCGAGTCCAAGCCCCTCGATGCCGGTGAACGACCAGGCGCCGACCTGATCGCCCAGACGGTAGACGACGGTGTCGATGAAGCTCTTCGCCTTGTAACGGTCCTCCCGCGGAACCACCGTGAACAGCACCTCCCGCACCGGCCGGGCGATGGCGAAGTTTCCGGCCCGCCGCAGCACCTGAAAGCCGACGATCACGCCGATCGTCGGCCAGAGGGCGAGCGCCGCGAAACCGAGGATGCTGAAGGCGGGCAGGATCGCCAGCGTGAGGGCGACGCCGATGCGGTTCACGATCCGGCCCGTGAGGAACAGCTGAATCCCCAGCGTCAGGACGTTCACTGCCAGATCGACGCTGGCGAAGAACGCGGTCTGGGCGCCGCGGTCCGGGAAACTCCGCTTCGCGATACCGGCCTGCTCGAAGTAGAGGAAGGTCGATGTCACCGAGAACAGGAGCAGGAACAGGGAGATGTTGAGCAGGTAGGGCGACGCGAGTGTCCGCGTCACACCCGCCAGGACGCTTCCGCCGATCGTCCGATCCTGCCCGTCTGCGGCGCCCTGGCCGCCGCCCGGGACCTCGTGCAGCCGGGTCGACAGGGCCGCGAGGCCACGCATGCAGAAGACCGCGACCTCGAGCAGCAGTACCGCGCAGAGCATCAGGCCCCAGGTCGGGACGTTCTTGGCGAGGAGCGCGGTGGTGGCCGAGCCCGCGATGGCGCCGAGCGTCGCCCCGGCCGCGATGAAGCCGAACAGACGCTTGCCCTGGGCATTCGAGAATACGTCGACGATCGTCGCCCAGAAGATCGAGACCACGAACAGATTGAAGATCGACAGCCAGACGAAAAAGACCCGACCGATCCAGACGGACCAGTCCGGCGGCGCGACGTAGAGCGTGAGCGCGAAGGCGACGATGTTGGCCGCGAAGAACCGATAGGTGATCGGCACGAATTGCGCCCGCGGCATCCGCTTCACAAGGTAGGCGAAGGGCAGGTTGAGGCCGAGCATGCCCACCAGGGTGGCGGTGAACAGCCAGGGCAGATTCTCGATCCCACCCGCGACGCCCATCTGGTCGCGGATCGGCCGGAGCACGTAATAGGCGGCCAGGATCGAGAAGATGTAGGCCCAGGACCACGCCAGCGCTCTGCCCTCGCCGGGCTGAACGTCGATCAGTCGGGAAAGCGCTGCGCGGGCGCCGCGGGTATCAGCCACGGGGCGGAATACGTCCCGGGCTTTCGGAGGCCGGGGCGGCCGCGCCGAGCCATGCGCGCAGCACGCATCTCGGCTGTGCGCGCCTCATTGTCCGAGCCCCAGCTTCGCGCGCAACTCCGGTGCGGTCACGTCCTGTCCGAAACCCGGCGCGCCGATGGCGACGCGATCCGCATCCTTGAGCGTGCCGATGACGACCGGGTCGAAACCGGCATCGCGAACCAGCCCCTCCGCCACCTTGAGCGCGGCGGGATCGTCGCCGGCGATCGGCATGGCCATGCGGCCTCCGACGCGGTCCCGGCCGCCATTCGCACCCTCCTTCGCGAAGATCTTGTAATTGGCGGAACTGAAGGCCCGCACCAGCCTCGCATCCGGAAAGTACTTGGCGGAGGTGATGCCGATGCCGTTCGCCTGGACTTCGTCAAAGAGGGCGCCGTCGCGTTTCTGCGTGGCATTGCCGGCGTCGAGCACGACCTTGCCCTTCAGGGCTGCGCCGTTCTCCTTGGCGAGGTCCGGATAAGCCTTGTAGGGAACGGCAATGAACACGGCATCGCCGAACGCGATCGCCTCCTCGGGCGTGCCGGCCTTGGCCTTCGGCCCGAGTTCAGAGACCATCGCGGACAGCTGCTCCGGGTGGCGGGAGGCGAACATCACCTCGTGACCGTCGTTGACCCAGAGCGCCCCGATGGTGCCGCCGATATTCCCGGCTCCGATGACCCCAATCCGGATCTTCTTCGGGCTTTCCTGGGCCGAGGCGGGCATGGCGGCCGCGACGGCGATCCCGGCCGCGAGGGCGAGGGCCGAACGACGCGTGATGAAATCAGACCGCATCGATGAACGTCTCCATCTGCTTGCGCTGCGCCGCGTCCGGGAGCCGGCCGCGGGCGGCACCGAGGTTGTCCTCGACATAGGCGGCTTTCGCCATGCCGGGGATCGGGCAGGTCACGGCCGGGTTGCCGAGCACGTATTTCAGGAAGACCTGCGGCCAGCTCGTGCAGCCGAGATCCGTGGCGACCGTCGGCAACGCCTTGCCCTGCACCGCCTTGAACAGGCGGTCGCGGCCGAAGGGCACATTCGTCATCACCGCCATGCCGCGATCCGCCGCGAGCGGGATCACGCGCTCGGCGGCGGTGCGATTGTCGATGGCGTAATTCACCTGAATGAAATCGAGCGTTTCACGCTTCATCACGGCTTCGAGGGCGTCGAGTTGATTGTCGCGCCAGACCGTCACCCCGAGGTAGCGAATGCGGCGGCGAATTTTCAGGTCGCGCAGGACGGCGAGGTTCTCTGCCACATCGATCAGGTTGTGGACCGCGACGAGGTCGAGACTTTCCACCTTCATTCGCTTGAGCGACTGCTCGTACTCCGCAACGGTCGCCTCCCGTCCGGTGGTGTCGACCTTGCTGGCAAGGAATACGTTCTGCCGCAGGCCCGGCTCAGCCAGGATCAGTCCGAGAACGTCCTCGGCCGTGCCGTAGCTTGGGGCGGTGTCGATCACGGAACCACCGAGGGCAACGAAGGTCTTCACGGCGTCTTTCAGAGGCGCGATCGCCTCTGGCGTAGGCTCGACCTCGTAGCGCCGCGACGTGCCGATCCCGATCGCGGGAAGCATCTCGCCGGTGGAGGGTATCGGTCGGCGAAGCAGCGGTTCCGCCGCAGAAGCGAGGCGGCCGGCCAGCGGCGCGAGCGCGCCCGCGGCGATGACGGCGCGACGGGATAAGGGCATGATCGGCCTCCGGCGGCATCACGATACCGCAGCAGATAGGGCGCCGACGCCGCATGTGAATTCTTTATTCTCACGCTTGYGCGAGCGCAGCCGGATCTTTCGGCGGCTGTCCGCGGGCTAATCCTCTTCTGGCGGATCTTCGAACTCTGCGCCCTCGGTATCCGGTGCGATGCGGAATCGGTACTCGTCGATCGCTAGGAATGCGCGGTGCGCCGTCTGCGGGTCGATCCCGTCGCGGACCACGAGGGTCTGAAAGTCGATGAACAGGCGGGCAATGCGCGCCTCCTCGGCGAGGGCGGCCAGGGCGGACGAGCTGGCGCCCGCGCGCATCATGTAGCGCTTGGCCTCACCGGCGGCATCGGGAGCCGGCAGGACGACGACCTGCCCGGCCGTCTCCGGCTTCAGCTCTGCCCAGCGCACGGGCGTCCAGGCGATGATGGCGTCGATCTGCTTCATCGATAGCTCCGGCAGGGGAACGAGATCCGCCTACCGGTCACTGTCGCCAACGTCGAGGCTCCGGGCTCCGGGGATCAGGGCGCGCGCTCCAGCTGGCCGCGGATTTCACCCTTCGGGTTCGCCCCGGTGTGGACATTGAAGTAAACCCGGCCCGCCGCGAGATCGGAGGCCTTCGCGTCGTCCAGGGTCGCCTCCCCTGAGAACGGGCTGGTCGCCGCGGTGACCGGAACCAGCACGCCGGCATTCTCACCGGCCTTTGCGGGTCCGTGGAAATGGGCCGCGGTCACGGGGCCGGTGAGACCGCTGTATTGGCCGGTCCAGCTGAGGTGCTTCGTGGCGGGATCGAAGGTCGCGGTGACCTCGCCAGTGCCGCTGGACGTGGTGGCCGGAACCTCGCTGCCGCCCTTGAGGGTCGCGCGGTAGGTGACACCGTCGCCCGCCGCGAGGGCCGGCCCGACGACGAGCGGCGCTCCGAGGATGAGAAGGGCCGCGATGCGAGGGCTCATGCGCGCAATCATCGAACGCTCCGAGATGGGATGTCAGGGGCCTCAGGGTGGCCCGGTGCCGGAACATAGGAGTGCCCGCCGGGCTGGACATGGCCGCCGGCRCCGCAATGGTCGGGTCTCAGTGACAGCCGCGTGCGTTCTTCGCGCTCCTCGCGCACCGAGCACGCCGTGCACGACGCGTACATGCGATTTGCGCGCGCGAAACCGTTGACACCGTGCGGCCGCTCTTCCTATACCGCCGCCACTGCACGCACCATCCTGATCGATGCGTGCGGCTTGAGGCGGGGTAGCTCAGCTGGTTAGAGCAGAGGAATCATAATCCTTGTGTCGGGGGTTCAAATCCCTCCCTCGCTACCAAATTTATGCAACCCCGCTAAGCACTTAGCGGGGTTTTTGTTTGCCTTGCTCTCTGCGGGTTTCGGCTTTAAATCCTAGAACAGCGCTAGCGCAGCCGAAAAAATTATCGTGCGGGCGTAACGGTTTGCTGGGGGCTCAGAAAGCAGCCTAGCGCACTTCTAGCGCAGTCGGCTCGAGCAGAAGCACCAGACAGGCCCGCACCGTGAGCACCCCTGGCAACGTCCAAGCCGAGCGCTACCAGCTGTTCCAGCGCGCCGGCAGCACCAAGTGGCAGGTGCGCTTCAGCATCAAGGGTCAGGGGCAGTTCAAGCGATCCCTCGACACGGACGACCGCAGAGAGGCTGAGCGCAAGGCCGACGCCATCTGGTACGAGGCCACCTACAGAGCAAAGCAAGGGCTCACGGCAAAGGCGCACACCTTCGAGAGCGTGGCCGAGGCGTACATCGCGCAGATCCTGCGTGAGGTGGAGCGCGGCGAACGCCGAGCCGACCAGGGCAAGAGCGAGCCCGCTGTGATTCGCCGCTACTTCATCGGCTACTTCGGTCAGAAGCCCATCGACGCGGTCACCGAGACTGATCTGGAGCGCTACGCGGAGTGGCGGCGCACCTACTGGACGGAGGGCCTCGGTAAGCTCGTCACGCACATCGAGTATGAGCGCGACGGACATCGCTTGCGCCGGCCCGTGCGGCGCTCGGCCCCGTCCCTGAGCCGCCAACGCGGAGAAAGCGTGGTGCTGCGCGCGCTGCTGCGCTGGGCCTCGCGGCAGGGCTATCTGAAGACTCCGCCGGAGATCAGCATCAAGGCGCGGCGTTCACCCGACAACCGGCGGCCGAGCTTCGAGCCGCATGAGTTCGCCAAGCTGGAAGCGGTGAGCCTCAGCCGGCTGGTGGACCCCATCATGGAAGGCACCGGCGCGGAGGTGCGGGCCAGCGACCGGCGGAGCTGGCGCATCAAGCGGCTGGATGACCACACCCGGCGTGATCGCACCGTGCTGCACGCGTACGTGATGATCGGCGCGTTCTCGGGCCTGCGCCCCACCGAGATGTACAACCTGACCTGGGGCGACGTGCTGGGCTACCGCGCCGGTCGAGGCAAGAGCGTGGATGATCGCGACATCCGGCTGCAGGTACGAGGCAAGGGCAAGAGCGGCAAGGCCATCCCGCAGAAGGCGGCGATCCCGTGGTTCGACACCCTTTGGATGCTGTTCGAGCGAAGCATGGGCCGAGAGCCAGCTGATTCGGATCCGGTCTTCGCGAGTGAGATGGGCAAGCGCATCACCTCGGTGGCCAACGGCTTCACCGAATTGGTGAAGGCGGCCGGCTTGGAGCGGGATCACCGGGGGATCAAGCGCACACCGTACTCGCTGCGCCACTTCTACATCAGCGAGCAGCTGGCAAACGGGGCCGAGGTTCTTGATGTGGCGCGCAACTGCCGCACATCACTGGCGATGATCGACAAGCATTACGGCCAGGTGCGGCTCGAGCGTGTAGTGGACCGTTTACGGCCTGAGTGGACGCGCGCATGATCAGAGTCACAGTTGGCTAATATTGTTAAAAAACTTAGGACCGGCCCGAACCAGCACCCCGAGCTCCGCCAGCTTAGAAAAGTCCTGCTATCAGATTTCTAACACTCGCCGCTATCGTGCGATGGCCATCGCCGATGAGAGACAAACATACTTCGGCACGTAGTCTCGAACGGCGCATTGGAGCGCCGCCTCCAAGTTTCTCAGCAATGGGCAGAAAGCTACGATTACCAGCTAGGATCCCGCCGCTTTCGCCTGTCATCAAGCCCGTAGAGAGGCAATGATCCGATCAGCTGGTCTGGCGCCTCTGCGGCTTTGTTGCGCTCTTCGACGCCGATGGCGAGCGCTAATTGAATTAATGCTGACCTCGCAATCTTCATCACCCGAAGTGCTTTGGCTTCAAGCGAATCGCTGTCGATCGACAGGCCCAATCCGTTGGTCGCAGGCGCGATGAGCATCAGATCCCATGCCCATCCTTCATGAACTTGCAGGTATTTATGCTCAAGCGCGTTGCGGATGTCATGCAGCTCTCGGGCATCCGCCGCAGTCGTACGCTTCAGCTCGTCATCGAACAGCTCCTTGGACAGCCAATAGAGACCACGCAGCGGCCAGTTAGGACAACTTTCGAAGCTATCCAGCAGGCGTGACTTGCCTTCAGCCATCCAGACATTCTTAAAATTGATGCGGTCAGAGATTTTGCCGAGCTTCCAGACATGGTCGACTAGGAACGCCACCTTGTCGAGCAACGAGTAAGCGATGCGGTAGGCGGCACGGACGCGCTCGGTCGCTAACGAATGCGCCGGGTAGTCGAGCGTATCGAACAACCGCACGCCGCGGTCCGAGAAATGGAGCTTGGTGCTGCTTAAACCTTCGTACAGCATAAAGCGCGCTGAGGCATATTCCTGCTTCATCTGATTGAAGAAGCCGAAGACCGGCGGCGGCGTGACGGCAACAGACCGGTCATCAAAAGACTCCCTGATTGTCGGCAGTACGAGATCATCGATTGCCGCCACCGTGAAAGCGCCGAGATCGTTCAGCGGGCTGAGGAAGAGCCTATGATCAAGGCACCAACGCCGATAGGCTCGCTCGGCCTTGCTGCGCCCAAGGTTAGTGCCATCGAGATCCTGCAAATCGCGTACACGATCCAGATCGACCGCCGCGGCATATTCGGAGGCAGTCGCGGCGAACCGCCGCCGCAGGTCAGCCTGATTATCACCTTCATAAATTGCATCTGGCGTAACCGCTGCCGCCAATCCGTCATGCGCGTGCAGCAGAAGGATCGCCCGTTCACGATCATCCTCCAACAGCCCGCCATAATGTTTGAGGCCCAAGCCGCGGTTCGCTAGCGCCATTGCAAAATTGGGGATGATTCGCAGTGCCGTATCCCAGCCCTCGATCGCGTCGACCAGACGTCCAATGGTGTTAAGCTGGTTGGCGCGATTGGTTAGGATCTGGCAGCGGCGGCCGATGTCGAGCTCGGCAAAGCCGGGATGTGCGGCAGCGCGGGATAACGCCAAGATCTGATGTTCTCGCTCGGCATGCTCCCAGTCCCAAGAACAGCGCTCACCCGCCAGCTCTTCCTTGGCGCTCCAGGCATTCGCGCGGAAATACTCGATGAGAGCGCCTTGCTTGGACTTTAGCTCGCGCTGCGCCAGCTCGTCGAGCAGATAGAGGGCACGTTCGACACCGCGCCCGAACTGTGTGTCGAGTGAAGTGTCGATCAGGATCGCGATATGGTTGAGTGCGGTGTCGGTATCGAGCTTTGCGATAGAACGCTTACGTAACTTTTCCATTTCCGACAAAGCCGGCATACATCATCCCTTCGTCGACGGTCCTTTTCTGGTGTGATGACTTGCCATCAGTCGATCACACAGCGATACGAGCGCCCGCAGTAGAGTTCAGTAGATCGGCTAATTGTTAGCGAAGTAAATCGGGAAGTTCGTAGAGAAGCTTCAGCGCGTCTGACCATCCAACGTCTGAAAACAGGCGCAGGATTTCAACCAGCGCGGCGCGGCGCTTGTCGTCTTCGAAAATTGAGCGGTGGTCAGCAATATAGCGGGTGATCATCCTCACGATGACTGGCGTAGCAAGGCTTTCGTGATGATAGCCTTCACGCGCGGCGGGACCTGTCAGCAGCGCATGGAGCGCGTTGAACACGCCGGTCGGATCACCAGGGATCAGAAATTCGTAGAGTTCGACGAGCTGATGGTGTGTCGAAGGTTCGTGTGAGGCCGCCAGCAAAGTGAGCATCGGGCGATAATCCACCAGGAACCGGTGCATGGTGTCAGCAGACACAAGTCCGACCACCGCCTCGGGACCGTCGGCATGCGCGCCTGAGCCAAAATAGAGCTGGTTCATGAGGCGGCGGATAACCGACTCCGCCGCCTTGTAGGTGGCAATGGCGGCATCGTGCTCAGCGCCCTCGATCGTCCCGCCCGTCACCACAGCATGGCTGACTTTCGCAGCCACCGAGCACGCCTCTAAGATGACCATCGCCGCTTGTTGAGCGCGATCGGCAAGCCCGGCATCACGCTGCTCGCCGCTAGCATAGCGGGCGAAGAACGCGCTACGCAGCATCGACAGAAAAGAGGTCAAGAACTCGCGGTGCGCGGTGGGACTGTGAGCTCCGGTCTTGAGCCATTCGAGCGCGAGCGCCTCTTCCTGCCAGCACCAGAGCTGCGCTGTCAGACCGCCGAGCTGTTCGGCTACCTTGTCGCGGCCGGGCTTGTCGTCGTGCTCAGTCGCTTCGCAGCGAGCCCGCACGATCTCGATGATCGCCTTGCACTTCTCGACATCGTGCCAGGTTAAGCGCCAGACGACATAGTGCAGGAAGGCGCTCAGTACCTCGATGTGCGGCTCGTCGCGCGCGACATGTTCGGCCAGAGCCCACATCTTCCCGAGTGCGATGCGGCTCAGCACCTGCAGGCTTTGCGACGCCTGGAGACGGACCTGCGGCGCCGGATCGGCGAGGATCGCGTCGAACATGTCAACGATCTCGCCATGATCTTTGCCGAACCGGTCAGCAAGCGAGACATAGGCACTGGCCGCATAGACGCGGACCTCCCAATTGCCCCAGCTCAGGCTGGAGTTTTCGTCCTCCTCCCAGGCCCCCGGGAAGCGGCTCGCCCAAAGCCGCCGCAACACTTTGAGCAGTTCCTCGATCGGCGGCATGCCATCGATCCCAGGCACATAGGACTGCGCACTGGCGATACGTTCAACGGCATTACTGACATGGCCCCAGACCGGCTGCTCGACCCTTTCATGCAGCGCATGGGCTTGAGCGTCAAAGAACGCGATCGTCTCCGATACTTTCGCCCAGAGCTCGGCGAGGGACGTGCCGCTACTGCTCGAGGGCGTGCTCTGAACTTTGTCATGGAGCGCCTCGGACAGCGACAACATTTGCGCGTCCACGCCGTCCTCGACGTCGACGCCTTCGTCGGCAAGCAGGCTGCGCGCGGCCCCGCGCGACGAACCCCAGCGCACCGTAACCGACCGCGTCGGCGGATTACCGGTCAATTCGTCCGCCGCCGCAAGTTCCTCGCGCAGCGTACGCATTGGATCAGTCGCGATTGCATCCGCATCGACCAGCGACAGGAAGCGGCGGAGCGTGCGGCGCCACCAGCGCTGCTCAACGTCATCCGCAATTAGATCGATCCGGAGCGCTTCGTTCTCGAACGCAACCCGCTCGGAAAGCAAACGCGACGGATAGACTGCGGCTAAGAAGCGGACGGCATCCCGTACGATGTCGCCATGCATCAGGATCGTGATGTTGCATGCGAACGGCCACAGCAGGTCGGCGACCTCGCGGACGCGCTCGGCGCCGACTCCGAGGATACGAGTCCACACTGCCGGCCCGGCATAGCCGGTCGCGGCCGCATCGACCGTGCCGGCAAAGGCCGCAGGCGAGCAGCTACGCAGATGCGCAACGAGTTGTGCGAGTACATCATCGTCCTGTGTGCTGTGGCGATCCTCTGTGTCATCCCAAGCTTTATATTCATGATCATGACCTAGCAGGTCGAACGGAGCCCGGCCCGGCACGACGACCTGTTCACGTCCGCTGCCCAAAGGCATTGCGCGATTGATGTCACCGAGCGACGCTTCTACGATCGCGCGCGTGCCAAGCGGCGCCGACAACTCCAGTAGGCGCGTGACTCGTCGGCCCAGATCGTACCGGCAGTGCCGGTAATCCTGGCTGCGGTTGGACGAGAGTGGCATAATCCGGCTTGCCTGCCCGCCCATGAACGAGGTGCTAATATCGGTGATGTCGCGAGAGTAGAGCACGCTGTAGATCTCGATCGCGAAATTGGCGTCGGCTTGCGCGATCGGCATGATCTGTTCGGAGAGCCAACTAGCTTCCTTGTCGGCATGGGCCGAGAAATGCGGATCGCGGAGCATCCGGTCGAGCAGTGCTCGTGACGCCTTTGGATCAGACGCGAAGCTCTTGCCGACGAAGCGGATTGCGTTGATCGCCGTCTGCTGCATCAGCGGATCAGCGGCCCAAGCAAAGGCGAGTAGTGCACGCGCGGCACGGCCAAAAACGTCCAGCAGCGCGGGTTCAACAATGTCACTCGCGTCGAACAAGGTGTGGAGCAGGAAGCGTGTCGCGTCGGAAAAGTCGCGCGAGCCTGCCCTGATCGCGGCGTCGGCGACCGTCGCCCAGGCGAGCGCTTCGTCCGGCACGATGCTGCCGGCGGCATCAACCGCCAGGCCGACGAAGCGGGCGAGCCGCGAGAGCATCGTCGCAAGCGCCTCGTCATTCGGCCGAGCCGCGATCAGCTCGACCAGCCCTGCGATATCGGTCGGCGTTGCCACGCGCTCGATAGTGGTGCGCAGCGCGACATTGGCGAGCACCGGATCAACCGCTGGATTGGCGTATATGTCGGCGACCAAGCGCCAGACCTGCGCCTTTCCATCGGCGTCCTGGCGCCACAGCCGCTCAATCGCGAATCGCAGCGCAGGCGCGAGCATGAGCGCGATCGAGCTGTCGCCGCCGAGCTGCAGAATGAGCCGCGCGGGATCGTCCCACTCAAGGAAGAAGCGGCCGGCGACATGGTCGAACAGCACATGATGGGAGAAGCTGACGAGATCGCTAGACTCGGCGAGGACGCCGGTCTGAATGACCGCATCGAGCTGATCGTGCCCGACGACCACCTTGCGCACCGCGAGCCGGCGCCGCACAACCATCGCGCCGACCGTCGCGGCCGCGGCCTGATGCGCCGAGGTACCGACGAGCCGGTGATCCTCATAGGCGTCGATAAGGTCGGACTGGGTGGCAACGGTTCGGATGCTGTCGGGTTTGGCGCCATCGGCGAGCAGTTGCGCGGTAAGCGAGAGATTGAAGACATTGCGCAGCAGGTCGCGCAGCTGGCCGGGCGCGGCGGCAAGCAATGCGCCTACATCGGCGGAAGCGACGCCGGCGGCGTCAAGATCTCCGTCCGCAAGCCGCGGCACCTGGAAATGCCGCACAGTGGCAAGACCGGACTCTGCAAAAGCCAAATCCGGCGGCGAACCGGACATGGCGTCGCGGAACCGCCGACCGTTGCGCAGGTCGAACGTGCGGATCGAAGCGATGACGGTCCAGTTCGGCGCTAAGCCCCCCAGCATCTCAATTAGATGGGCGAAGACGCCTTCCGCCGGACCACCACGCGCGGCATCGAGCGCATCGATGATGAGCAGCTTGCGCCCAGCGCCAGGGGCTGCGGCGAGCACCTCGGTCAGTGGATGCGCCAACCCCAGCTCAGACTGGAGATTGGCGGCAATGGCGACGCCTGGGAAGCGGTCGACCGAGAGAAATACCACCGTATCGCCCGTCGCGCGGTACGCCTGCGCTAGCGTGACCAGCGCACCGGTCTTACCGGCGCCCGGCTCGCCAATGACGATCAGCGAGCCTGTATCAACCGCGGTGCCAAGCGGTCCGTCGCTGGCCCGCGCGATCGGGACGCCGCCGGCGATCGGCAGACACGTGTGTCCGGCGAGACGCGCAAGCTCGGCCTCGGTCACAGCCGACAGGCGCTCCAAATCGGCGGTGTAGTCGGCGGCGCCGATGTCATTGTGGCCAAGCCTGCGAAGCTCGTTTAGCAGGCCGGCGCGATCAGCGGGCGCGCCGCTGCCGATCATGCCGCGGATGATGCTTTTTAACCCGCGCAATGGCGCGTCGCCGGCGGCTTCGGCACCATAGAGCCGTGCGCCGAGTAGGCGCGAGGCTTCACGCCAATTGTCCTCTCCCTCGTTCATCGAAAAGCGCACGATGCGGAACACCCGCGCCATCATCGACAGTTCGACGTCAGTCGGCGGCGTGGCTGAATGCGTCGCCCATGCGGTCTCCGCATGCGTCTGGAATAGGTTAAGTGCCTCGCGCTCTGCTGAAGACCGTCCGGCCTTGGTCATCGTCCAGCTGCCACCAAGATCGAACGCACGACATCCCCGCTCCAGCACGTCGAGCGTGCGCGGCGCATTAACGGCAACCGCGAGGACGGCTCGCACTTTCGCCGGATCGAACGCGATTCCGGCGGCGCGGGCGTTGATCATGAAGGCAACGAGCTGGCTGATTGTCTTGCCGAGTGGGCTTGTGGGACTGGTATCTAACCCGGCACTGGTTTTGCTCTGCAGATCGATGCGGCTGGCGTCGTCCTGATCCAGACGAATGTCGTCGAGCCCGTCACCAGTCTCAAGCTGGATCGATACTGGCAAGGTGGTGTTGGCGAGGCCGAAGCGCCCGCCGACAGGCATCCGCGCTAGCAGATGGGCGGCAAGCCAGGTGCCGACCTCGGCCTGGAAATCCATGCCAGCTTCGGTCGCGCGGCCACCGGCGCGCATTCTAGACGTCGGTGAAGCTTCGATAGCCAAGTGCGTCCCCGAAAAATTCTATCCTCTCTTGGCATGCCATCGCCGTGACACGCCTCACCATGCACGACGGTAGGTGGGCTCGGCAGAACCTTACACTCAAGCCCGTCGACGAGCAGCCCAGATGACGTTCGCTACCGCACCAATCAGGGAAGCCAGCGCGGTGGTGAATGCGGCGAGAGCAGTGATCGTGGCCGCGTCGGTCAGACCGATCTCAAGGTGCATGGGATTGCCTCCAGAGCCAGGCTTCGCTAGGCATCAGATAGAGCATAAGTACCATACGCTCGCGTCGTTCGTCAACGAGCATATGGTCCATATGCTGACGGCTTTTGGAGCGGATCGTGCTTGCCGACCTCATCGTTGACGTTTTTACCGGAAAGCCCACCAGCCGGCTGAAAACCGACGCTGCCGGGAGAGGCCTGCGAGTTGTCAGCATCAAGGACGTTGATGTCAGTATCTCGCCTCTTGAGAGGCTGGAGCAGGTGCGCGTGCCGGACCTCTCCGATCTACAGCGGCTGCAACTTCAACTGAATGACATCGTTGTAACAGCAAGGGGCGCGGTACGGTCTGCCGTCGTTCGCGAGCAGCACGTTGGCTCACTCCCAGGAGCCAATTTGATCGTTGTAAGGCCAAAGCCCCAAATCAACGCTGAAGCTATAGCTGCATACCTCCGCCATCCGAAGATAGAAGAACTGCTGCTTTCAGATTTCGCCGGATCTGTAACTCCAGGTTTTAGCGTGCATGCTTTAAGAAAACTTCCTATAAAACTACCAAGTGTAGATATACTATCAAAACTATCAGACTTATCCGACATAACAGAGAAATATATTGCTGCTATCGAAGCTTCTGTGAAAATGCGGCGCATGATCACCCTTGAAGCAATCTACAGCAACCTCTGGCCGAACGAAGAGGACGGGCTTTGAGCATCGAGCCATCCCTTAGCATCGACGCACTCAGATCCCTTTCATCACGAATCCGCGGATCGGACCGGCTCACCACCGGGCGTCGTATACTCGTGCTTGCAGCTCTTGCGCTTCTAGCAAAAGAGTGTCGACTTGAGTCGCTTTGGAAGGAGATAAGAAGTTCTGCAGTTCACTACGGTGACAGTGCGCAAATTGAAGCGCTTCTATTTAAAGTTGCGGCACTGGTGGAGCATGAGTTCGGATCGCTTGAAGGTATTTTCACACATCACCTTGTGCGAGACATATTGCTTGTGGGCGGCAGCTTACCTGAGCATGTCTCTTCCGCATCAGAATTAACGCAGTTTCCAGAATTCAAGACGATCGAGAAATTCGGCGCATTCTTCGATAGTGCATTGGACGATCTGAGCTTCGGGCCGTCGATATCTGAAACAGCGACACCCAGGCCACTGGCTAGATTGATGGTCGACCTGGCTAGGTGCTTTGAGGGGGCGAAGGTCGCCGACTTTAGCTGCGGTCAAGGAGCTTTGCTGGCGGAAACGGCGCGGAGAAAGCTAGGCTGCTATCTAATCGGGCAGGAGCTCAATTCAGTAGCCGCAAGTCTCGCCACATTGAGACTCTTCCTTCTAGGTTCGAAGGCAAAAATCGTAATCAGCGACGCGCTGCTTGCGCCGCTTCTCACTCCTCAGTCCGAGCTGCTGAAATTCGATATTGTGTTAAGCGATCCTCCGATTGGGCCGATCTACAGAACGAGATTGACTGACCAAGTGCAGCTTTCAGGCTCGTCTCATCGGCACACCCGCCTGGAGACACAGTTTCTTGAAAAATCCATCGCTTCTCTAAAAGCCAATGGTAGGGCCTGCGTTTTAGTTCCGCAAAGTTTTCTCTCCAGACGGAATGACAAAGCTCTGCGAGAACAACTTGTTCGGGATGGAATTCTCGAAGGCGTCATTTCTTTACCTAGAGGAATTGTTCCCTGGACTGAAATAACTTTTGTGCTACTCATTATTTCCAAAATTGGGTCGAATAAATCCACCAACACAGTGTCGTTCGTAGACGCAACAAAATTTTACACTCTGGGCAGACGACGATCTGAGCGCATCGAAGATGATATGGCAGAGAAAATATTTTTCGAATACGTGAACGGAACAGATAACACGCGTGTTGCCCGCATCAGTATAAATGTCGTCCACGAAAGTGGTTTTAAACTATTGCCGTCCGATTGGGTATCGCAGGCCTCATCCGAGGAGATAGATGTCAAGGCAATCTATAACTTAGCCCATGAAGCGGAGAATGAAGCAGCGAGCCTATTAGAAGATATCGACAATCTGCTAGCAGACATCGCGATATTTAGATAATCATGAGGCTTAAGCTTCAACATTACTCAAGTGTGGCCTTCTACATGTCAGAGCACTTCCACAGCCGCACGCATCATCTCGTCGTTGACGTCGATGTAGCGCTGCGTCGTCGAGCGATGCCAGTGACCGGCGAGCATCATAATGGCCTTGGGCGAGATGCCTGCGTGGGCCAGGCGATTGATGAGCCAGCGGCGGCCGCTCTGGCTTGAGCCACCGTCTCGACCTGCTTGAGTGTTGAAGCCCTTCAGCAGCTGTGTCAGCACGTTGGCGCTGAATGCCGACCTCTTCGAGGTGATGAGGACCGGCTGCGACGAGGCGGGCATCTCGGCCAAGGTGGATCGAACCCGGTCAATCTCACCGGCCGCTAATCATATGTGATTTAGGCTTCTCGATGATCAGCCACGTGGCTCCGTAGGAGCGCGAAGTGCCGCATCCTAATGTCCAAGGCGGCCTCCCACCTCTGCGGTTCAGGCCAGAAAGCGGGAACATAGATCCTCAAATGCAGAGCTTCACGAGTGGCGCCCGACGAATTGAGGTGGAATGGTTCGCTGCCTCTGGCGGCTCTGCAGGGGGCGACGGGAACGGAGCATCCAGCCCAGCTGTACTTCTCCTGCACGGTGCCGACGGGCTGACCTTTGCCGCGGGTTACCACTTGGCCGCTCGCACGATTGCTGCCTTAGGCTACCACGTCGCCTTCGTCCACTACCTTGACCGGACTGGTGACCGGCGTGTTGCCTATACCCGGCTGCGGCAGGACTTTCCGCTCTGGGCGGAGACGGTGCGCGATGCAGTCGTCTGGCTRGCGGACCAGCCTGATACCGATGCGCAGAGGCTCGGCATCGTTGGGATCTCGCTCGGTGCAGCTCTGGCCCTCACCACAGCGGCAGCTGAGCCGCGGGTGCGGGCGATTGTCGACTATTTCGGTCCGTTACCGGAGGAGCTCAAGCGTGAGCGCCCACGCCTGCCGCCTACGCTGATCCTGCACGGCAGCGCAGATGCAATCGTGCCGGTCTCTCACGCACGAGGGCTGGAGCAACTGCTTCAGGAGCAGGGAACGGCGCACGAGATCCGGATCTACGAAGGCCAGGGTCATGGACTTTCGGGACCAGCACAGCTCGATGCGGCTACACGCGTTGCAGGATTCCTCGGACAGCACCTCCAGGCCGCTTAAGCTTCGGGACGGTACCCAAGTTTGCGAGCTCACAGCGCTGTTCAAGGCCAGATCTGCGGCTCAAGGGCTGGAGAGCCGTGTGCGAGCGGGCACGTCCGCCCGCATGGCTGCTATCCATTTCAATATTCAGCCGGAGGCACCATCTGAGCTGTCTACCGCCACATGACAGTTCGGCCAGATGCACCCGTGAAAGGAGCTGCTGACCGGGAGCATTTATCATGCGTGAACTCAAGGACCTCCACACCAGCGGCTGCGATGATGGCATTGATGCCGTCCTGCAGGGTATCGCGCATGGACTGAAGCAACTCGATCTGCCTAGTCTCGATACTATGCCAGAGAGGTTGCAAACCCTCCTGGACCGTGCCTGTGAGGCGTGCGAGGCTGCGTCATCAGAGCCGAACGCGGAACTGGCGTAGCAGTCGGCGCCAGCACTCAGCCCGCTGCCACAGCTTCCTCCGCCGGATGCGCAACGAGGTTGTCGAGCGTCCGCGTGACCCTTGGTGACGAATTCTGGAGAGCCAGCTGGACGCAAAGCATCAACGTGCGGCAGACAGCCCGGGGCCAGATCACCTGAGGACGCGCGGAAGCCGTCGCTTCCACCGCTCGCCAAGGCGCAGTGTTTCGGCCGGCTGAGAACGCCGTACTGTACGCGCCTGCGCCACAGCAGGCTGCGAGACCATGACGGGCGTTGTGATCGAGGCAGGAACGGCAGCAGGTGTAACCCGCGGCTGTATTGCTGGCTCAGCGCGAGGCCCTCGCCTCGGGCTAACCCTAGCAGCTGACTTCTGCAGGGGCTCGGCCGCCGATTTGACAGGGCGGACACGCGGCAGGCGCTCCGGCACTGGTGCTTCATGAATCGCCTGGACTTCGGGCTCAACCGGCATGGCAAACATCGGCACCAGGCTCGGCAGTACACGACGAGCGGGTGTCTCGAGCCGAGCAGCTTCGGAAGAAGCTGGCTGCACCGGCTGTACCGGCTTCACCTCGGCGGGCTGGTTATCCGCGATCAGTGGCAGACCCTGCCAAAGATCATTGCTCTTGCGGGAACGTGCGGTGGCATCGGACAGCGAGGCACGGGATGTGCGGGTGTGCTTGACTTCGACCGTGAACGGTCGCGCGCTTCGGCGCTTCATGTGTGTGGGAATCCTGAAAACATCACGCTCAGCCGCACAATTCGCGCTGACAACGTTCGCACATCATATGGGTGACGGCAGATCTTTGTCTAGGAAGACCGGAGCCGATCTCCCTGGCTTCCTTTACAGAAAGGCGTGGCTGCGTAGCTCGCTGATCGAAGTGGCTGCATCGCGGTGATGGATGAAGATGCCGCCGGCTTCTTCCCAGAGGTGACGGTACTTCTCGCGATCGTCCACCAAGGCATCGCCTGGGTGACAATGCTCCCGCTTCAATGCCGCGCTCGTGGTGATCACTTCGACGCCTGGGAAGTGCGCCTCTGCCCAGCGCCGCTTCTGCGGCTCAGCCCAATTGCCGCGCGGCAGTCCTGTCAGGATAATTGGCTTCAGATGACGCACAGCCTCGTAGAGCTCCATGGCATCGGGCAACAGTGGAAGCCCTCCGAAGAAGTCGTCGAGCGAGGCCAGCTTGCTCCAGAACCGCCTCAGCCCGAAGCGGCGCTCAAACTCGCTCGGTGGCATGCCGAAGATGCGTCCGGCACCAGCATCAAAATCTGCGAGTACGCCATCGCAATCCAGGTAGATGGTGGGCATCAGGTCACGGGCCCGCAGACTGCACGACGTAGGTGTCAATGAATGCCCACGTCCTGAATTTCACAACCGACGGGAAGACCGTCGGGATGCACATGTAGAGCCTGGCAACGGCCGGCCCAATCAAAACGAAGGGTATGAGAGAGGTTAAGACGCGTGGTGCCGTGAGGTTGAGCATAAGTCATCCTCGTGCTGCGCGTTCACCAAGACGTAAAACAGCGGCCTCGCCAGATGACGGGCGCTCGTGCTGGCGTCTCGGTCAGAGCACCTCGACAGCTGCACGCATCATCTCGTCGTTGACATCGATGTAGCGCTGCGTGGTTGAGAGGTGTCGGTGGCCAGCCAGCATCATGATCGCCTGGGGCGAGTTCTCGCCATGTGCAAGGCGGGTGATGAACCAACCTCTGCCGCTGTAGCTCCAGCCACCGTCCAGGCCGGCCTGATCGTACAAGCCTTTCATCAGCTGCGTGAGGACGTTCGCGCTGAATGCCGACCTCTTCTGTGTGATGAGTACCGGCTGTGAAGTCAGCGGCGCTTCGGCCAGACTCGACCGGAATTGCTCAACCTCGCGGCGCCGGCGCGCGTTCATGAACAACACACGCGCATGCCCACCCTTTGTGATGGCCGCGCTCAGCCGGAGCTGCTCACGCACCCTCCCCTCGCCGTCGAGGAGATCACCCCAGCGTAGCACTGCGATCTCTCCGACGCGTAGGTCCGCGGGGTAGCTCAGCATCAGACCGGCCGGCAGCAGTTAAACATCACGTAGGAGGTGATCTGTATAGCCCCCCGTCACCCCCCCCCCCGGGGGGCATCGCTCGGGCCTTGATTAATAGCCTTGATATCAATACGATTTTTAAATGTCTAAGCCGCTCGATGTCCCCTTCGAGACAACCCTACTGGTTCGGGACACCTGTCTGTGCCTGCATGCGCAGCGCACCGCGCGCGCCCTCGCGAGGCGCTTCGACGAGGCGCTGCGGCCGGTGCAACTGACCAACGGCCAGTTCTCCCTTCTGATGTCGCTGAACCGTCCTGAGCCGCCGACCATGGGGCCGGTGGCCGCGCTGCTTGCGATGGATCAGACAACTCTGACCGCGGCTCTCAAGCCTCTGGAACGCCGTGGTCTCGTCGATGTGACGCCCAACCCTGCAGACCGGCGAGAGCGGTTACTCCGGCTGACGGCAGAGGGGAAGGCGCTTCTTCGGCAGGCGGTGCCAATCTGGGAGCAGACTCATCAAGCGATCGAAGCGCTCCTGCCGGACTTGGATGCGGAGGCGGTGCGTCGAGCAATGCGTGCTTTAGCCTGAGCATGACAGCATTGGCTCATGGCACCAGTTGCCCGCTTGTAGCGCGGCGATCTGGATGAGATGTCAGCGACAATCAGGATGAGTGACCGGTGTCGCGGCGGGTTGATGATGAGCGGGTCGATCGACCGGCGCAAGGTGGCGTCGGGTCAGGTTCGTGTCGCGGCGCGTCACGCATCGGCAGTTTTGATTGTCGCGCGAGTTGGCGGTCGACCAGGACCGCGTTTCCGATCCAGGGCCGTGCGACGCCGGTAGCTGTCGACGTTCATCTCGAAGATGGTGGCATGGTGCACCAGCCGGTCGACGGCAGCGAGCGTCATGGCCGGATCCCCGAAGCTGTCATGATGCCTCCTTCGTGGATCGTCTGGTGCGACGCACGTCCGCTCGCAGTTCCTCGACCGCGCCCGGTGTCAGCGCGATCTGCCATGGTTGCCCGTTGCTCGATTGCCGACCGACGAGCCGGCCCCGCCTCAACCACTTGAACACGGTCTGGGCCGTCACCTCCAGAGCCGCCGCTGCACCTTGAATCGAGTAACTCCCATCCGGCCAGCGCGCCGGGTTCGGGCTCGCGCCGTTGATCTTCACCGTCAGGATGCCGAAGCGCCGCCGCAGCAGCCAGACGTTGCCGCCTGCGAACGCGCGGCCTCGTGCCGAGACGAAGCCCTCGGCGTTCAACTGAGCCGCGATCGCCTCGTCCATCAGGCCCGCGCCGTTGAGCGCCGCGATCCGGTCGCGCAGGCGGCCAGTGTCGATGTAGTCGTGGTAAGCGTGGACACGCCGCTGCAGGCGGTGCTCGCTCGTCGCCCCAGTCTGCCAGACGATCTTGAACCAGACCTGGCCCCGCACGCGCTTCTGGTCGAGGACGACCTCGCGCACGACGAAGCGCAGCAGGCGCTTGCGCTCGGCCGGTGCGGTTGCCGCCGCGTGCCAGATCCGCGGCAGATCCTCGCCCAGTCGCTGCAGCGCCCGGTGATCGACATCGCTCAGTACCAAGGGCTCCTCGCGCTGCCAGCGGGCGTGATCCTGCTCGATCGCTTCCAGGGCGCGCAGCTTCTCCTCCCACACCTTCTCCAGCGAACGCGCCACGAGGCGGTTCTCGGGCTCGACTGCATCGTATTGACGCCGCGCCCGCTCGGCCTCGTAGCGGGCGCGCTCGCGCCGCAGCGCCCACTGCCGCTCCAGCAGCTGCGCCTGCGCCTTAATCTGCGCGAGTGCGGCGACCGCAATGGCGATCCGGTCGGGCGCGAGCGCTTCGAGGAGGAGGCGCGCGACCACCGTGTCGACGGCCTGGGCGCGGACCTCCTGGCAGAGCGACCCGCCGCTCTGATCGCGATCGACCCGGCAGCCGTAGACGGGATAATCGCCGCGCGGACCGCTGTAGCGCAGGCCCATGCGACGCCCGCAGCGCCCGCACAACGCGATGCCTTGGAGGAGCGCTTGGCCGTGCCGTGGAACTCCGGGTAGGCCCCCCTCGTAGTGGTTGGTGTTCTGGGACAGGCGGGACTGATTGGCCATGAACGCCTCCCAGTCGATGTAGCCGGGATGAGCAGCGCGCAGGCAGACCTCCCATGCCCCGAGGGCGATCTTCGAAGTCGTCGGCCGCGCTCCTGGCCGGCGCCGGATCGCGTCCGTCCGACGCCGGCCGTAGACGTAGGCGCCGGCATAGGCGGGGTTCTGCAGGATGGCGCGCACCCGGGCACCGTCGGCCTCGCGCCAGACGACCGGGTGCGGGGCGGGGCCGAGCACCGGGCGCACGGGCAGCGGCAGGTGGTGGGCGCGCAGGAAGCGCATCACGGCCCGCGCGCTCTGCAGCTCCTGGAACTTAGCGAAGACGAGGCGCAGGCGCCCCTGAACCTCCTCGTCCGGGTTGAGCACGATCGCGCCCGCACCGTCGTGAGCGAGCCCGGCCGGGAGCGGCAACCGCAGCTCGCCGCGCGCCGCCTTCTGGCGCTCGCCCTGGTGAAGGCGGACGCGGATCTGGTGCAGCTCCGCCTCGCTCATGATCCCGGACAACCCGAGCAGCAGCCGGTCGTGATAGGCGGTCGGATCGTAGAGCCGCTCGCCGTCGGCCAGCAGCACGCCGAACAGCGAGCACAGTTCGAGGAGCTGGTGCCAGTCGCGGTTGTTGCGGGCCAAGCGGGAGGCGTCGAGGCTGAGGACGAGGCCGGCATGGCCGAGGCCGATCTCGGCGATGAGCGTCTGGAAGCCGCGGCGCTCGACGCTGCCGGCGCCGGAGAGGCCGAGATCCTCGTCGATGACGTGGACGCGCTCACGCGGCCAGCCGAGGCCGACCGCACGCTCGACGAGGCGATACTGCAGCTCGGTACTCTCCTGGTGGTGCCGGACCTGGGCGAGCGAAGATTGACGCACGTAGATGAAGGCGCGCTTGGCACGGTGGAGCGCGCTCGGCGGCGCGTCAGGGGCGAGCGTGGCGCTCAGCACGACGGCTCTCCTCGACGGCGTCGCGTCGCTCGGGCTGGGGGCGTCGCAGCAGGTCGGCGACAAGGCTGGCGATCTGCGCCTGCGTCGCAGCCGGGAGGTTGGGCCAGAGCCGCGGCGGGGCTGGATCGCGAGGGCCGGGACGGGGCGGGTGTGACGGAGCCGTGGACATCGCGATGGACCTCCTCGTCGCCGGGGGGCGGCATCGCGCTGAGATGGTGGGCCAACGGCAGGAGCGTGGGCACGCTGACGAGCGGCACGGCCTCCGTGACGGCGATCTCCGGCGCGCTCAGCAGGTCAGTGGCGGCGCGGCGGATCGAACGGCGGCGGCCGTCGGGTAGGGCGACGACGATGAAGGCCGGACCGCGTGCGGAGCGTAGCGCCGTGACCTGCAGGCGCTGACCGCACAGGGCGTGGCCTGGATCAGTGACGGTGACGTGAGCGACCAGACCGTCGACGATGACGGTACTCTGCGATGTTGGGTTCGGGGAAGATCCGACCCCATTCGCCGAAGGGCTGGTTGGCGGTGATCATCAGGGAGCGGCGCTCGTAGCGGGCGCTGATCAGCTCGAACAGCACGCTCGTCTCGGCCTGGTCCTTGGTGACGTAGGCGAGGTCGTCGAGGATCAGCAGGTCGAAGCGGTCGAGCCGGCCGATGGCCGCCTCCAGGCCGAGGTCGCGCCGGGCGACCTGCAGCTTCTGGACGAGGTCGGTGGTGCGGGTGAACAGCACCTTGAAGCCGGCCTCGACGAGAGCGAGCCCGATCGCGGCGGCGAGATGGCTCTTCCCACCGCCAGGTGGACCGAACAGGAGCAGGTTGGCCCCCTGCGCCAGCCAAGCGTCGCCGGCGGTGACCGCCATGACCTGAGCCTTCGAGAGCATCGGCACGGCGGCGAAGTCGAAGCCATCGAGCGTCTTGCCCGGCGGCAGGCGCGCCTCGGCGAGATGACGCTCGATGCGTCGTCTGTCGCGCTCGGCCAACTCGTGCTCGGCGAGGGCGGCGAGGAAGCGGGCGGCGGGCCAGCCCTCCTTGTCGGCCTGTTCGGCAAAGCGGGGCCAGACGGTCTTGATGGTCGGCAGGCGCAGCTCACCGAGCATGATCCCGAGCCGGGCGGTGTCGACCGCGGTCGTGGTGCGGGCCAGGGCCTTCATGCCGCCCCTCCCGTCGTGACGCCGTCGAGGAGGCTCTCGTAGCTCGTCAGCGAGCCGAGGACGACGTTGACGTGAGGGATGGTAGCCGGATCGGGTGCGAAGCGGGCGCGCAAGGCGGCGAGATCGGGCAGGCGCTTGGCGGCCAGTTCGACGGCCAGACATTCGGCGAGCTCGGCCTCGCAGCCGCGGTCATGGGCCAGCGCAAGTAAGTCGACGGCGATGCGGCAGGCCTGCCGTTCCGGAAGCGCGGCGCGCAGGGCCTCGAAGGCGTGCCGGTAGGGTGCGCGCGGGAAGAGCCGGTCGCGGTAGACGAGGTTGAGCAGCGCCATCGGCTTGCGCCGGAGGGCGTGGATGACGTGGTGGTAGTCGACGACCTGATCGTGCCGTCCGTCCGGATGAGCCCGCCCCCGCGGCAGGGTGAGGAGGTGGGAGCCGCCGACGAAGACGTCGAGGCGGTCGTCGTAGAGGCGTACGCGCAGGGTGTGGCCGATCAGGCGCGAGGGCACGGTGTAGAACACCTTGCGCAGGCGGAACCCGCCGGCCGAGGAAACGCGCACGCTGACCTGCTCGTAGTCGCACGAGCGCCGCTCGGGCAGCCGCGCCAGGACAGCCCGCTCGCTGTCGATGCGCTTGGCTTGGCGGGCGTTGCGGCGTCCTACGAGCTCGTCGACGAAGGTGCGGTAGGCGGTCAGGTCGGGGAAGTCGGTGCTGGTGCGCAGCAGGAGCGCGTCGGCGATGGCCCGCTTGAGATGGCCATGCGGGCCCTCGACCGAGCCGTTCTCGTGGGCGAGGCCGGTGTTGTTGCGGGTGGGCGTCATGCCGTAGTGGGCGCACAGGGCCTCGTAGCGGCGGGTGAGATCCTCCTGGGCGGCCTCGTCGAGGTTGCGGAAGGCGGCCGAGAGGCTGTCGGTGCGGTGCTCGCGCGGCACGCCGCCGAGAGACCAGAGGGCATTCTGCAGCCCTTCGGCGAGCGCCACGAAGCTCTCGCCGCCGAGCACGACGTGGGCGTGCTCGAAGCCGGAGTAGGCGAGCCGGAAGTGGTAGAGCCGATGGTCGAGGCGCAGCCCAGCGATGGTGACGCCGAGATCGGCCATGTCGGTAAAGTCCGACAGCCCCATCCGCCCGGGCTCGTGGGTCTGACGAAAGATGACGTCCTGGTCGGCTCCGTGCACGGCGCGCCAAGCCCGGATACGCCGCTCCAGCGTCCGGCGGACCCCTTCGCCGAGATCGGGATGACGGCGCAGGATCTCCTCGAAGACGGCCACCGGCCTCAGGCCGGGCGCGGCTTCGAGCAATGGCACGATCTCGGCCTCGAACACCTCGGCGAGAGGATCGGGCCGACGCCGTCCGCGCGGGGTCTTCTTAGCCGAGGGCAGACGCGGATCGGCGGCAATGCGATGGCCGGTGGCGGGACTGAAGGCGGCCTTGGCGGCGGCCGCAGCGACGCTGTCGCTCTGACGGAACTGCATGAAGAGCCTCATCTGGTGATCGGTCACGTGGCGGCCGGGCACGGGCGGGCTCCTCAAACTGAGGACGACCCCGCAGCTGGCCCGGTGGCCGCGATCACCAGACGACGTGCCCCTGGAGGTCACGCCGACGCCGATCCGATGCCTCCGGTCGGGCTCTGCCCTCCTTGCGTCATCAGATCGGCGGTTCCTCTCATCTTGATTGACGCGCTGGTCTCATCCTGATTGCCGCGCTGCACCCGCTCGCCTCCGCCGCGCCTGCGATCTCGGCTTCGAGCTGCCGCGGGTGCTCGCTGCACCAGCATACAGCTGCAACCCCCCCCCGAGGCGCTCAGAAGACGCTTAAGGGGCTTAGCGATTATGCTGATGCACCAYGACGATGATGGGCTTTGCCGCCGCTTAGGTTGCAAACTGGAGCGAGCGCGACGTTGAGGCAGTGCTCCGGCGCTTTGCCGAGGAGGCTGGGTTCGTCAGTCCGATTGCCCGCGACATTGTCGGAGAAGCCGTGCTCCCTTACCGGGCTGAGCCGCTCGCAACGCAAGCTCGGCCGTATTGACAAATCAGATCATATTGATATCAATATTATCAGGCTGGCGGGGGCTCCGCGAAGCTCATTGCCCGATCGGAGAGGCCTGTATGTCGAGCGCGCACGGACAGTTTGCCTGGTACGAGCTAATGACGACCGATGCAGCGGCCGCAGAGGCTTTCTACAAGGCCGTGGTCGGTTGGAATGCCCGTGACGCGAGCCAACCTGGTATGACCTATACGTCCTTCCTCGCCGGAAGCACGCCGGTGGCGGGGGTGATGACCCTGCCCGAGGACGCGTGTGCTGCCGGCGCTCGCCCGGGCTGGCTCGGCTACGTCATCGTTGACGATGTCGATGCTTACGCGGTGCGGGTGACAGACGGCGGTGGTCAGATTCACCGCCCAGCGACCGACATCCCGGGCATCGGCCGTTTCGCCGTCGTGGCAGACCCGCAAGGGGCCGAGTTCGTGCTGTTCAAGGGCATGGAGTGTGGGTCGGCATCACCGGCCCTCCCTGATGAGCCGGGATACGCCGCGTGGCGTGAGTTGATGGCTGCTGACGCCGAGAGTGCGTTCAGCTTCTACTCTGACCTGTTTAGGTGGACGAAAGCCGACGCTGTCGACCTGGGGCCTATGGGCACTTACCAGTTGTTCGCTGCTGGTGGCGCCGCGATCGGTGGGATGATGACCAAGCCGCCGAGCCTTCCGGCACCGTTCTGGACCTACTACTTCCGCGTCGACAGCATCGAGGCTGCAGTGTCGCGCATCCAGGCTGCGGGAGGGACCGTCATCAATGGCCCGCACCAAGTGCCAGGCGGTGACTGGATCGTCCAGGGCCTTGACCCGCAAGGTGCGATGTTCGCGCTGTTCAGTCCTCACACCTGACTTTCGGCTAAATCAGAGCGAGGCTCTTCGACGTGCTGACGCACGGGCGGCACCTTTGCTTGCCGGGGAGCTGCGAGCCCGCTCGTCCTAGGTCGCCACAACACGTAAGAGGGTATGATCATGACTGCAGCCGGGATAGATGCTGCTCAGATCGAGATCGTGCCGGTTGAACCACGACTGATCGCGATAGTCCGTAACACCGTGGCCTTTGCTGATCTTCCCCGAGCACAGCGTGAGGCACGCGCCTTACTCGATGCATTGCTGAAAGATGCGGGGATTGAGAACGGTGGCTGGACGCTGACGGTTTGGCGGCCTCCGGAGGCTGGGATGATCGACTACGCGCCGGGTGTCTTCGTGCCGGAAGGGTTCAGCGTGTCAGGAGCGGTGAGCCTCTTCACATTGCCAAAAGGACGCGCTGCTCATCTTCGTATGCGCGGTTCTTACGCGGGTTTGCCGGACGCATGGGGACGCGTGTTCTCGGGCATCAAGGCCCAAGGATTGGTGCCTGCAGGCCTCAATTGGGAGATCTATGCCGCTCCCGACGTGCCGCCTGAGGAGGCGGAGACAGACCTGTACGCCCTCCTGGCGTGAGTTGAGCTGGCGAGAGCCGTCAGAGCCTGATCTTGAAGATGGCCATCCCGCTCGATGGCTTCTGAGCATTCTGGATGGCGCAAGTTCATGGATGTTCGGCGCCGATCAGGAGGCAAGGGTCGAAGCAGAGGGAGACGTTCGATGGACGCAAGCGGACAGAATGTTCCCGCCGCCAGGAAGGCCCGCACAACAGTGGAGCCGGCATCAGAAAGGGAGTTCGTCGTTACGCGAACCGTCAGTGGACCGGCGCGCATCGTGTTCGAAGCATGGACCAAGCCGGAGCTGTTTCAGCAATGGTGGGTGCCCAAATCGTGCGGCGTGTCCTTGATCTCGTTCGAGGCCGATATCCGCACGGGCGGCGCCTACCGGTTGGTGATGGGTCATCCTTCCTCGGAGCAGCCCATGGCGTTCTTCGGCCGATACGTCGAGGTGACGCCCCGTGCCCGACTCGTCTGGACCAATGACGAAGGGGGTGAGGACGGGGCCGTCACCACCGTGACCTTCGAGGAAACGGGCGGGGCGACACGCGTCGTCGTGCACGAGCTCTATCCCTCGAAGGAAGCGCTCAACGAGGCCATGGCCTGCGGAAGCACCAGCGGCTGGGCTGAGCAATTCGCGCAGCTGGACGAGCTTGTCATCAGCCTGGACGCGAAGGTCTGACCGCCATGGGCAAGGTGTGCGTGAGAGGTTTTGCAGTGTCCGTCGACGGCTTCGGCGCCGGCCCGGACCAGAGCCTCGAGCATCCGCTCGGGAAAGGCGGCCCGGAGTTGATGCGGTGGTTCTTCCCGACGCGGGCCTTCCGCTCGATGATCGGGCAAGAGGGCGGGACTGACGATCGCTTTGCCGAGGACGGGATGAAAGGCTTCGGCGCCTTCATCCTCGGCCGCAATATGTTCGGCCCGATCCGGGGCGAATGGCCGGACGACGCGTGGAAGGGCTGGTGGGGCGACAATCCCCCGTATCACGCACCGACTTTCATCCTCACCCATCACGCCCGGGCGCCAATCGAGATGGAGGGCGGGACGACCTTCCATTTCATCACCGGGGGGATCGAGGCGGCGCTCGCCCAGGCCAAGGCCGCCGCTGGCGACTTGGACGTCAAGGTCGGCGGTGGCGTGTCGACGGTCCGGCAGTATCTGCTCGCGGGCGCGATCGACGAAATGCAGCTGGCGGTGTCACCCATCGTTCTGGGCCGGGGCGAACACCTGTTCGCGGGCATAGACCTGCCAGGCCTCGGCTATCGCGTGACGGAGACGGTCCCGACGGAGCTCGCGACCTACATCGTGCTGACGCGCTGATTGTCGGAAGGGAGCCGGTCGACGCCTCAACGCCGAAAGCCGATCCATTGCGGGCCTTTTTGAGGCATGTGATCGGCGCGTTGGACTACCTTGGGAGAGACGCTGATGGCCGGCAAGAGGACGGACGTTGCAACTCAGGGAAGAGACCAGGATACCGGCACCGCCGGGCAGTTGATCGACGCGAAGATCGCCGCGCTGGGCGACTGGCGCGGGGCGATGCTAGCCTCGATCCGCAATCTGATCTGGCAGGCCGATCCGGCGGTTACCGAGGACGTGAAATGGCGGAAGCCGTCCAATCCTCTGGGTGTCGCCGTCTGGTCGCACGGCGGCATTTTGTGCACGGGCGAAACCTACAAGGACAAGGTCAAACTGACCTTTGCGCAGGGCGCGTCGCTGCCAGATCCATCGGGCCTCTTCAACGCTGGGCTAGACGGTGGCACGCGGCGCGCGATTGATCTGCGCGATGGCGACACGATCGACGAGGGTGCGTTCAAAGCTATCATCGCCTCGGCAATCACATTCAACGCCGCCCGGCCATTGAGGCCGCAGCCACCCATCTGAGACGATCACGTAGACCGGCTGGATCACAGGCAGCATCTATGGCCTCTCTGATCTGGTGAAGTTGTTCAACAAAACCGATTAGTCGGAGATATTGGAAGGCTCTAAAGTACCTCGACCGCAGCACGCATCATTTCGTCGTTGACGTCGATGTAGCGCTGCGTTGTCGAGAGGTGACGGTGTCCGGCCAGCATCATAATGGCCTTGGACGAGATGCCTGCGTGGGCCAAGCGAGTGATGAACCAGCGTCGACCACTGTGGCTCGATCCGCCGTCCAAGCCAGCCTGGACGTAGAAGCCCTTCATCAGCTGCGTCAGCACGTTTGCGCTGAACGCCGACCTCTTCTGCGTGATGAGGACCGCCTGCGAAGCTTGTGGCGCTTCGATCAGGCTGGATCGGAACTGCTCAATCTCACGTCGTAGGCGAGCATTCATGAACACGACGCGCGCGTGTCCGCCTTTGGTAACAGCCGCGCTCAACCGGAGCTGCTCGCGCACCCTCCCGTCCCCGTCGAGGAGATCACCCCAACGTAGCGAGGCAATCTCGCCGACCCGCAGACCGGCCAAGTAGCTCAGCATCAGAGCAGCTCGGTTCCGATGACCATATTTGCCTTGGCCCGCAACAGCCAAAAGTCTTCTCAGCTCAGCATCGCTTGGAACTCGGGCCTGGCTCATCGAAAAACCTCAAAATTTGTACGCCTCAGCGGCAAGGCATGATGTTTCCAAATCAAGCCGAGAGCGAGCTCTTGCCTTTCTTTAGCAATATCAACAACTTAGCTGCAAACCTCAGAAAAACTACATTTTATGACGTTTTCGTGCGGGCACACCTCAACCTTGGCGCGCTCGCTCTTTGATCAGCCTGGCTGCACGGCTTCCTCATCCCACGCGCGAGGTTGCCCATGCCGCCCCTGATCGACGCTGCTACCCGAAAGCTGCTCCTGGCCAATGGCCGCGAACCGGAGCGCGACCACCACCCCGTGCTCAAGCTGTTCAATCCGGTGGGACCGGCCACTTGGTTGATTTGCGCGATGGAGGCGGATGGCGACACCCTTTTCGGGCTGTGCGATCTCGGCTTCGGCGAGCCTGAGCTCGGCTACGTCAGCCTCGAGGAGCTAAAGGAGGTCAGTGCTGGGCTCGCCATCGGCTTGGAGCGCGACCGCTCATTCCGAGGTACGCATCCGATCTCGGTATATACGCGCGTTGCGAGAGCCGCCGGCCGGATCCTCGAGTTAGACCGTGGGCCAAGCATTAATCCGAGCGCGTAAGATGCTGGCATGTGCGAAGGGGCTGCCAGCGCAGTCCCTTTCCTGCCTGGTACTGCGGCTTGACCATATCGAGGTCACCACACACTGCGGCTGGCTCAGTGTCCGTGTCTGCGAAAGGCGGCCAACGCGCTCGCGCTTGACCTGCCGAGCACATCACGCACCCTCCGGCCGCGGCACTCCGCTCGGCGCAGCACCCGTTTGCACCTCCGACTGATCCGATTGCCGCGTGGCGGTGTCGCTGTCGCGGCAGGGCATCCCTGTGCTGAACATGGCATGCAATCGGTGGGCGATCCGGCGTGGGACGCTGCATCTGGCGCGGCAGGCACAGCAACCAGAAAACGCCCGGCAAGATAGCTAAGCAGGCTCCGCCGGTTCGCTTAACCCCTCGTTGATCCTGATCCGCAAAAGTGCCGCCCCGCATCAGCGCGAGGAGGGAGCATGAGTGATATGACTGACACCGTAGGCGTCGCGGGCGACCGCATCCGCTCCATCATCGAGCGCATCGAGCGGTTGGAGGAAGAGATCAAGGATCTGATGGAGACCAAGAAGGAGATCTTCGCCGAGGCTAAGGGCGAGGGCCTGGACGTAAAGGTGCTCAAGGAGATCTTGAAGCTTCGCAAGCAGGACAAGGACGAGCGCGAGGAGCAGGAGACGCTGCTCGAGCTCTACCTGCGCGCCATGGACGCGCCGGCTCCCGACCCGGTCGCGCAGGCCGCCTGAATACTACGGATGAACTTTCCTCAAAAGATGAGCTAGGGAGTCCGCGATAATGAACAGCAGTGGGAATGCTACAAAAGCCCACTGGTTTTCCGGTCCCGCTTGTAAAGCACAATCTGAGCATCCAAGTCAGTATGTAGCGGTAGTGCACGGATCGGACGCAAGGGAGCAGACCAAGTGGCTTAAGCAGGACGCTAAGGATGAGAGCGCGTACAGTGTGCTTATCAGCTTCACAAATACCAAGCCGATCTCAATGAAAACGGTAATCAGCTTCTTGTACAAAGAAGGTGATTCGCGGCTCAATGCGGAGGCAAAAAGGCTGGCATCTATGTTCAAGCTTAAATTTTGTTAGTCTAAACAGGTTGAGCATTGAGGTGACGCAATATAGACGCTTTGCCGCAGAATGCGTTATTTCCTCATCCGACGTAGACGTGACGCTGCGTGGTCGAGAGCCGCCTGCAGCGTGTCTCCGCAACGGATAGGAAAGGCCCTGGCTATTTCTGTCCGAAGGAAAACCCTTCTGCTCGCAAGCCACCGAACCAGGCTCTGTAACCATGCCGCGCATGCATCCAGTACCCCACCTAGTACCCCTCATCGGCGAAGCGAGACGCGGTCGCAAACACTTTATTCCGAAGGATCGCGTCAGAGACCTGCAACAGCTATATAACTTGCAGATTCATCTCTATCCTCTCATGGTGCAGCGGTCAGAAGAACTGAATTCGCCGCCCTCGCCGCTATTTGACGGTGACCGAAGGATGACGAAGACCGAGTTGCTCTTGTTCATCTTAGCTAACCCCGAGTCTGATTTTTCGTCAGAGAGAGTGAGAACTGCTCTCAAACCCTCGCAGGACATGTCAGATGCGGAGCGCACGCACCACATTGATCGCCATCATGACAGAGCACGTGAGCTCACGCAGGTATGGACCTCCAGCGCGGCTCAATCC
>NZ_JBFUGA010000047.1:0-43081 GCF_056403155.1 Methylobacterium sp. P3_A11 | reverse complement strand
CAGGCGTCTCACCCTTGCCCAGCCGGACCGGCGCCCCGCCGGTCCGCGCCATGCGTTCCGTGATCCCCAGCCCATGCGCGGGCCGGGGCCTCCGTCGTTTGGCAAACGCCAGCAGCTTCTTTATGGACCGAGGCCCATGACGCGGTACGTTTTCATCACCGGCGGCGTGGTCTCCTCCCTCGGCAAGGGTCTCGCCTCGGCGGCCCTGGCGGCGGTGCTCCAGGCCCGAGGCTATCGGGTTCGGATGCGCAAGCTCGACCCGTATCTGAACGTCGATCCGGGCACGATGAGCCCGACCCAGCACGGCGAGGTCTTCGTCACCGACGACGGCGCCGAGACCGATCTGGACCTCGGCCATTACGAGCGGTTCACCGGCGTGCCGGCGAGCCGGGCCGACAACATCACCACCGGCCGGATCTACCAGGACATCATCGCCAAGGAGCGCCGGGGCGACTATCTCGGCGCCACGATCCAGGTGATCCCGCACGTCACCAACGCCATCAAGGACTTCGTTCTCGACGGCAACGACGCGTTCGATTTCGTGCTCGTCGAGATCGGCGGCACGGTGGGCGACATCGAGGGCTTGCCGTTCTTCGAGGCGATCCGCCAGCTCGGCCAGGAGCTGCCCCGCGGCACCTGCTGCTACGTGCACCTGACGCTGCTGCCCTACATCCCGTCCGCCGGTGAGCTGAAGACCAAGCCGACGCAGCATTCCGTGAAGGAGCTCCGCTCCATCGGCATCCAGCCCGACATCCTCCTCTGCCGCTGCGACCGCGACATCCCGGTCGACGAGCGCCGCAAGCTCGCGCTGTTCTGCAACGTCCGAGAGACCGCGGTGATCGAGGCCCGGGACGTGGCCTCGATCTACGAGGTGCCCCTGTCCTACCGTAAGGCCGGCCTCGACAGGGAGGTGCTCGGCCATTTCGGCCTGGAGCACGGCGAAGAGCCGGATCTCGTCCGCTGGCAGACGATCTCAGAGCGCGTCCGCAACCCCGAGGGCGAGGTCTCCATCGCCATCGTGGGCAAGTACACGGGCCTCAAGGACGCCTATAAGTCGCTGACCGAGGCGCTGACCCACGGGGGCATCAGCCATCGGGTGAAGGTCAACCTCGAGTGGATCGAGGCCGAGGTGTTCGAGCGCGAGGACCCCGCGCCGTTCCTGGAGGGTCTGAACGGCATCCTGGTGCCGGGCGGGTTCGGCCAGCGTGGCGCCGAAGGCAAGATCCGCGCGGCCCGCTACGCCCGCGAGAAGCGGATCCCCTATCTCGGGATCTGCTTCGGGATGCAGATGGCCGTCATCGAGGCCGCCCGCTCCCTCGCCGGAATGCCGGATGCGAACTCCACGGAGTTCGGCGAGACGTCCGAGCCGGTGGTCGGCCTGCTCACCGAATGGCTGCGCGGCAACGAGCTCGAGCGGCGTGCCAAGGCGGGCGATCTCGGCGGGACCATGCGGCTCGGCGCCTACGAGGCCAGGCTCGACTCCGATTCGAAGATCGCCCGGATCTACGGGTCGGAGACCATCTCGGAGCGTCACCGCCACCGCTACGAGGTCAACATGGCCTATCGGGAGCGTCTCGAGGCCACGGGCCTGCGCTTCTCCGGCGTCTCGCCCGACGGGCTCCTGCCCGAGACGGTGGAGCATGCCGGGCACCCGTGGTTCATCGGCGTGCAGTTCCATCCGGAGCTGAAGTCGCGCCCCTTCGAGCCGCATCCCCTGTTCAAGGGTTTCGTCGGCGCGGCGATCGAGCAGAGCCGGCTGGTCTGAGCCGCGGCGGCGCGCCGCTGCTCGCCCGGCCGCCCGGAGACCTATATCCTCGGGACCGTGACCGAGATTCTCTTCTACCACATGCAGCGGCAGCCCCTGGAGAAGGTGCTGCCCAACCTCGTCGAGCGCTCCCGCGAGCGCGGTTGGCAGGCCGCGATCCAGGCGGCGAGCGAAGAGCGTCTGCAGGCGCTCGACGACCACCTCTGGACCTACACCGACGAGAGCTTCCTGCCGCACGGCACCGACCGCGAGCCCGATGCGGCCAGCCAGCCGGTGGTGCTGACGCTCCGGGACGTGAACCCCAACGCGGCCTCGATCCGCTTCCTGGTCGAGGGCGCCGACCTGCCGCCGGATGCCGGTGCCTACGAACGGATCTGCATCCTGTTCGACGGGAGCGATCAGGACGCCCTGCTGCGCGCCCGCGAGCAGTGGAAGCAGGCCAAGGCTGCCGGTCACGAGGTCGCCTATTGGCAGCAGGACGAGTCCGGACGCTGGAACAAGAAGGCGTGATGGTGACCCTCAGCAGATCTCTCGCGCACGTCGCGCTCGCCTTCGCCCTCACGGTCGCGGCGCCCGCGACGGCCCCGGCGCAGGACGCGCCGACGGGTCATCCCTCGACGGAGACCAAGCCGGCGCCGCGCGGCCCGGAGGGTCGGCGCCTCCCGCCCGACTCGACGACGAAGCAGAGCGTCACGCTGCCGGACGGCAGGACCCTCGACTTCACCGCCACAGCCGGCAGCCTGCCCCTCGTCGACGAAGGCGGGAAGCTGCAGGCCGAGATCGCCTACGTCGCCTACACGATGGCGCCGAAGGACGGCCAGGCGCGCCCCGTGACCTTCGCGGTCAATGGCGGCCCGGGGGCCTCGTCGGCCTATCTCAATGTCGGGGCGATCGGCCCGTGGCGACTTCCCGTCGGCGGCGACAGCATCAGCCCGTCCCAGCCGGTGGCGCTGACACCCAACGACGGCACGTGGCTCGGCTTCACCGATCTGATCTTCATCGACCCCGTCGGGACCGGCTACAGCCGGTCCGCGGACGGCAACAGCAAGACCTACTGGTCGGTCGAGTCCGATGCCTCAACGCTCGCGGCGGCGATCGCCCGCTACCTGCGCGTCAATGATCGGATGGCGAGCCCGAAATTCTTCGTCGGCGAGAGCTATGGCGGGTTCCGTGGCCCACTCATCACCGAGAAGCTGCAGGAGGAGGTCGGCGTCGGCCTCTCCGGCATGGTGCTGCTCTCACCGGTTCTGGACTTCGGCTGGCTCGAGACGCCACGGGCCAATCCCTGGGGGTACGTGCTGAAGCTGCCCTCCCTGGCGGCCGGCGCCCTCGAACGGGCCGGCACGGTGCCGACGTCCGCCCTCCTCGGTGACGCGGAAACCTACGCGGTCGGCTCCTATCTGGCCGACCTCCTGAAGGGTCCGAGCGATGCGGCCGCCGTTGCGCGCATGACCGAGAAGGTCGCCCCCCTGGTCGGCCTGGATCCCGCGATCGTGCGTGCGCAGGCGGCGCGGCTCTCCACGCGGAGCGCCCAGCGCGAGATCGATCGCGCCGAGGGTCGGGTCACCAGCGCCTACGACACCGGCATCACCGGGTGGGATCCGAACCCGGACGCGGCGCAATCGAGCTTCGAGGATCCGCAGCTCACGGCGCTCCAGGCACCGCTAACCAGCGCCATGATCGAGCTCTACGGGCGCACGCTGAAATGGCCGGTGCCCAACATGCGCTACGAACTGCTCAACGGCGCCGTGAATCGCGGCTGGAGCTGGGGTTCGGGCCGGCAGGCGCCGGAGGTTCTCTCGAACCTGAAGGGCGCCCTGGCGCTCGACGGCCATCTGCGCGTCCTCGTGGCGCACGGGTTCACCGATCTGGTGACGCCGTATTTCGCCTCGAAACTCCTGTTGGCCCAGGTTCCCGCCTATGGTGCCGGCCGCCTGAGCCTCGCGGTCTATCCCGGAGGCCACATGTTCTACACGCGTCCGGATTCCCGCGCTGTGTTCAAGGCGGACGTCGAACGGATGTACACCGAGGCCCTGACGGTCCGCGATACCGGCGCGACACGCCCCGCCGGAACGCCGGCGGAGCAGCTCAGGAAGGCGCCGTGAGACCACGGGTCCGCCACGATTGCGGGCCGCGGTCGACCGGCGCGTGAGGGCTCAGGCATCATCGAAGGCGAGCGCCTCCGCGGGGTAGTCGATCATGGTCCGGCGCTGCGCGTCGCTGTTCTGCCATTCGCCGACCTTCATGTAGCGCCCCTCGAGGTCCCGGACCTCGATCACCTTTCCGATGGTGGGAATCGACTGGAAGCCCTGCGGCCAGTTCGACGCGAAGTAGAACACCTGCTCGACATGGTCCGACAGGTGGCAGATCGCCGGTCCGAACGTACCCAGGCCGAAGACGAGGTAGCGGCCGTTCACCAGGGCGGTGACGTCGGCGATCAACGATTCGCTCTGGATCTCCACCGGCAAGCCACGCCGTTCCGCGTAGGCTTCGACCTCGGCGATCACCGGATTCAGTCGGTTCTCGAAGACGAGCTTCACCGATTGGATCCGCCCTTCCGCCAGGAGGCGGTCGATCACCATCCGGTAGAACGCGAAGGGCGGCTGCGGGTAGTGCGGGTCGACCCAGGTGCTGAAGATGTCCCCCGAGCGGATGTGGATCAGGAGCTGATCGTCGGGCTTGTTCGGGACGCTCCGCGGCAGACCGTTGAACAGGGGCCGGATCACGCCCTGAACGATCGCTCGGGAATCGATCGGTCCCTGCGGCCCGACCACGCGCTCGAACTGCGTCGGATCGAAGTAGAGGCCCGAGAGGAAGTAGCCATCCGTCGGCAGCGGCTCGGTCGGCGGGATGAACGTGATGCCGTCGCAGGTCAGCCGCTCGGTCAGGAAGATTACCTTGCTGCGATCGACCTTCGGGACCTTGATGTATTTCAGGTTGAGCGCCTTCGCGATCGACACGGCGACGATGTACTGGACGAGGCAGTTGCCGAAGGCGCCGTTCTCGAACAGCGACAGGCCGACAAGGTCGCGACCGGTGCGGCCGGGAGAGGCCTCGAGGGCGTAGCTCACGTAGACGTTGGCGCCCGGCTTCTCGTTCAGGAGCGTCACGTCGAGACCGAGGACCGCCCGCAGGGCGATGAGATCGACGGCGGCCTCGTCGGCCCGGATTTCGACGCCGCCGACGCGCGCCGGCTCCGTCGTCGCGATCCGCACGATCCGCGCCCAGGCCCGCTCGTCCGGGGCGAGCACGGCCACCAGGGCGTCGGGCGCGACGGTCCATCCGGCCATGTCCGCCTCGGACCAGCTGACGCCGTCCTGCGAGACCGCCACGGCCACGTCGCCGACCTCCGGGAGGCCGGCCCCCGCGGCCGGACGCAGCGCGACCGAATGCACCGGGAAGCGGCCGCCGAGATCGACCTCGAGCCATTCCCTCCCGGCGGCTGCCACGGCCCGCGGAGGACGGCCGGCTGTGAGATCGACGAGCGCCGGACGTGGATCGTCTGCCAGGGCCATCGGGTCTCCGGAGCTGAAGGGATGCGCCCGCGCCGGACCGACCGGACGTCCGCTGCGGGCGGTGCCCGCATCGGGCCGCATGCGTCAAGCCCAACCCGGATTGTGCGAGCCCCACGGGATTCGGATCCGATCCGTCGGCGCTCCGTTGTGTCGTGGCTGGCATGCGTCTACAACGGCGCGGTGACGGTGCCCCGGCGACGGGGTGAAAAGGGAATGCGGTGAGAGGTGCGAGCCTCGACTCCGTGGCTGCCCCCGCAACTGTGAGCGGCGAGCGTCTGCCGAGCGCCACCGGAGCGATCCGGGAAGGCGGCAGGCGCGCCGAGCCGCGAGCCAGGAGACCTGCCGTCACGACAGGATCCCGCATTGCCGCCGGTGGGGCGGCTGGAGACATTCGACGATGACCACCTCGACCCTCGCCCCCGTCGCCGCCGGCACCCGCTCGTCGGAGCGTCCGATCGCCGTGGCGCTCGCGGCCATGCTGGGCCTCGGCCTCCTGTTCATGGCCGGCTTCTCGCCGGCGATCGCGTTCCACAACGCGGCGCACGACTTCCGGCACACCCAGAACTTCCCCTGTCACTGACGCCATCGTCACAGGGATGATCATCCGGCTTCTGTCGGCGGCGCTGGCCGCCGGCTTCTTCGCGGCTGCCGTCGTGACGGGCCTCGAACTCACGCTGACGTCGCCGCTGATCGTGGCGGCCGAGCGCTACGAGCAGCAGGAACCGTCGCATCAGGCCGCGAAGCCGCTGCCGATCGTCCTGGCGCATGCCGGGCATGACCACGCTGCGCCCGACGCGGCGCCGGAATGGCAACCTGGTCAGGGCCTGCCGCGGATGGCCTTCACGGCGCTCGCGACCCTCGTCGGCGGCGTCGGCTACGCCCTGCTCCTCGGCGCGGTGATGCTCGCCTGCGGCCGGGAGCCGACCCCGCAGGTCGGCCTCGCCTTCGCGGTGGCGGGCTTCGCCAGCGTCGCCTTGGCGCCGGGCCTCGGCCTGCCGCCGGAACTGCCCGGCAGCGCGGCTGCCCCGCTCGCCGCGCGGCAGGCCTGGTGGCTGATGACCGCGGCGGCGACGGGCATGGGCCTCTACCTGATCGCCGTCCGCCGTACGCTGATCGCGATCCTGGGCGGTCTCGTCCTGATCGTCGCCCCGCACGTCGTCGGCGCGCCTCAGGCGCCGGAGGCCGCGTCCGAACTCCCGGCCGCCCTGGCCGCGCAATTCGCCGCCCGGTCCCTGGCCATCGGGTTCGTGTTCTGGATCCTGATCGGGTTGGGGCTCGGCTGGGCGTGGCAGGCGCTTTCGCGGGAGACGGCGCGGGGGACGGCCCGTGCCTGAGACCGTGCTGTACGTCTGCACCACCTGCCGCCGGCTGGACGATGACCCGGACGGCCCCCGCGCCGGGGCGCTCCTGCTGGAGGCGCTCAAAGCGCGGGGCGACGCCGTGCCGGGACTGCGGGTCGAGCCCGTGGAGTGCCTGTCCGTCTGCAAGCGGCCGTGCACCGTGGCGGTCGCCTCGGCGGACCGCTGGACCTACGTGTACGGCGACATGGATCCCGCTACCTCGGCCGACACGATCCTCGCCGGGCTCGCGGCCTACGCGGAGACGCCGGACGGCCTCGTGCCCTGGCGCGCGCGTCCGGCCGCCTTCCGCACGGGCGTGATCGCCCGGATCCCGCCCTTTCCCCACCCTCGCCCGCGTCCCGCCGGCACCCTGGAGGCCGCGGAATGACCCTCGTGAACAAGATCCCCTGCACCATCGTCACGGGCTTCCTCGGCGCCGGCAAGACCACCCTGGTCCGCCACGTCGTCGAGAACGCCAAGGGACGCCGCCTCGCCATCCTGGTGAACGAGTTCGGTGACGTCGGCTTCGACAAGTCCTTCCTGGCCGCCTGCGGGGTCGAGGGCTGCACCGAGGACGCCATCGTCGAGCTGCCGAACGGCTGCATCTGCTGCACGGTGGCGGAMGATTTCGTGCCGGCGCTGGAGACCCTGCTGGGACGCGCCGACCCGCCGGAACACATCCTAATCGAGACCTCCGGCCTCGCCCTGCCGAAGCCGCTGGTCCAGGCCTTCCAGTGGCCGGCGATCCGGTCCCGGGTGACTGTCGACGGCGTCGTCGCGGTGGTCGATGGCCCCGCGGTGGCCTCGGGCGCTTTCGCGGAGGACCCCGAGGCGCTGGCCGCCCAGCGGGCCGCGGACCAGTCGGTCGATCACGACAACCCGCTGGAGGAGGTGTTCGAGGACCAGCTCCTGTGTGCCGACCTCGTGGTGCTCAACAAGGCCGACCTGATCGACGCCGCGACCCGCGCCCGGGTCCGCGCCGAGGTGGAGGGCCATCTGCCCCGGGCCGTGAAGGTCGTCGAGACCGAGAACGGCGCCATCGATCCGCGGGTGCTGTTGGGCCTCGGCGCGGCCGCCGAGGACGACCTCGCCGCGCGCCCCTCCCATCACGGCGAGGGCGAGGATCACGACCACGACGACTTCGAGACCGTGGCGCTGCGGGTCCGTCCGGCGGTCACCGCCGGGGACCTCGCGGCCCGCGTCGAGAAGGCGGCCGAGATCGCCGGCGTCCTGCGCATCAAGGGCTTCGCCGAGGTCGAGGGCAAGGCCATGCGCCTGGTGGTGCAGGGCGTCGGCCGGCGCGTCGCCCACCATTTCGACCGGCCCTGGAAAGCTGGGGAAGCCCGCGACGGAAATCTCGTGGTGATCGGCCTTAAGGGCTTCGACCGTCACGCTGTGGCGGCGGCCCTCGCGGGATGAGTACGCACGCGCGCCCCCGCTCGACCGGCAGCGCGCTCGCCCGCGCGGCCGCGCTCTAGGGGCCGCCGATGCATCTCGTCCGCATCGATTCCGTCTCCCTCGATGATGGTGAGGCGGCGGTGGATCTCGGGCAGGAGCCCGGCGATCTCGTGGTGCTGTCCTTCACCGACAGCGACCTCGCGGCGGTCGGGCAGGCTCACGCCGTGGAGCCCGGCCTGCCGAGCCTTCGGCTCGCCAAGCTCGCGAAGCTGCGGCACCCGCTGTCGGTCGATCTCTACGTCGAACGCGTGGTGGCCCGCGCCAAGGTCGTGGTGATCCGCTGTCTCGGCGGCCTGGATTACTGGCGCTACGGGATCGAGCGGTGTGCCGAGGCGGCGCGGGCGCACGGCGTCGTGCTGGCGGTCCTGCCGGGGGACGACCGGCCCGATCCGCGGCTCGCGACCTTCTCGACCGACCCCGACCTCGCCGGACAGCTCGACGCCTATTTCCGCGCCGGCGGCCCCGACAACCTCCGGCGGATGCTCCGGACGCTCGCGGTCCGGTTGGGCGCCGAAGGCGCGGTCGAGCCGCCGCAGGCTCTGCCGCGCGGTTTCGCCTGGTGCCCCGGCTGCGGCGTCCTCCCCCTGGAGACGGCCGTCGCGGCGGCGGGAACGGCGATCCCGCTCACCGGATCGCGGACGCGGAGCGCGCCTCTCGTGCTCCTCCTGATCTATCGGTCCGCCGTGCTCAGCGGTGACACCGAGCCCTTCGCCGCGCTCGCGGCGGCCCTGCGCGCCCGCGGGATCGGGACGCTGCCGATGGCGGTGTCGAGCCTGAAGGAGCCGGAGGCCGCCGCCGCGATCGCCGAGGTCGTCCGGGTGCGCAAGCCCGACCTGGTGATCGCGGCCACGGCCTTCTCGGCCCGGGAGGACGGCTTCGACTTCGTCCTCGACGGTGCCGATTGCCCGGTGCTCCAGGCCTTCACGGTGGGCGCATCACGGGTGGCCTGGGAGGCCTCCGCCCGGGGTCTCGGCGCGGCCGATCTCGCCATGCAGGTCGCGCTTCCGGAATTCGACGGCCGGCTCTCGGGCTTCCCGATCTCGTTCAAGGAGGAATCCCCGGAACTGGCCGGCTTCGCCCAGCGCCGGGCCGTACCCTACGCTGCCGGGATCGCCGCGCTGGCCGAGCGGGCCGCGGGATGGCTGCGCCTCGCCGCACGTCCCCGGGGAGCGCGACGCTTGGCCCTGGTGCTGTCCGACTATCCGGCCCGGGGCGGCCGGGTCGGCTTCGCGGTCGGCCTCGACACGCCCGAGAGCGTCCGGACGATCGCCGCCGATCTCGCCGCCGCGGGCTACGCGGCGGGCGGTCTTCCGGAACCGGGCCGGCTGATGGCCGAGCTCACGGAGGGTTCGGCCGAATTCCAGGTGCCGCTGTCCACCTACGGGGCGTGGTGGCGAACCCTGTCCGAGGAGACCCGCGCGGCGGTCACGGTCGCCTGGGGCGATCCGGCCTCCGATCCGTCCTGCATCGACGGCGCCTTCCGGTTCCGGATGGTGACCGGCACCGCCCCGCCGACGCGCGACGGCGGCGGCCTCGCGGTCTTCCTCCAGCCGGATCGCGGGCGCGATCCCGATCGCAAGACCGGCTACCACGACCTCGAACGGGCGCCGACCCACGCGTATCTCGCCTTCCATCTCGGGTTGCGGCAGCGGTTCGACGCCCTGATCCAGCTCGGCACGCACGGCACCACCGAATGGCTGCCCGGCAAGGCCGTGGCGCTCGGACCCGCCTGTCTCCCGGCCCTGTGCGTCGGCGGCCTGCCGGTGATCTATCCCTTCATCGTCGACGATCCGGGCGAGGCCGCACCGCTCAAGCGCCGCCTCGGCGGCGTCGCGCTCGGCCACCTGACCCCGGACATCGCAGCCCACGCCCTGTCGCCGGAGGCCGCACGCCTGCGCGAGCTGGTGGAGGAGTATTCCGCCGCCAGCGTGCTCGATCCGCGCCGCGCCGAGCTCATCGCGGGCGCAATCCTCGAGGAGGCCGCGTCGGCCGGTCTGCTCGACGGCGCCGGCATCGTCGCCGATACGCCGATGGAGGAGGCGCTGACGCGGCTCGACGCACATCTGTGCGACCTCGGCGAGACCTCCTTCCGCGACGGCCTTCACGTTTTCGCCCGCACCTCCGACGGGGCGCCCGACCCGGTGGCCGCGTGTGCGGCCTCCGAACGGGACGGCCTGCTCGCCGCTCTCGACGGGCGCTTCGTCCGGCCAGGCCCGTCCGGGTCCCCGTCCCGCGGGCGCGCCGACGTGCTGCCCACCGGACGCAACCTCGCCACCCTCGATCCGCGGGCAATCCCGAGCCGCGCCGCCGCGCTCCTCGGCGAGAAGGCCGCCGCCGCCGTCGTGACCCGCTACCTCCAGGACGAGGGCGCCTACCCGGCCCGGATCGTCATGGACCTCTGGGCGTCGCCGACCCTGCGCACCGGCGGGGAGGACGTGGCGCACGCCCTCGCCCTGATGGGCGTGCGGCCGGTCTGGGATCATGCGAGCACCCGCGTCACCGGGTTCGAGATCCTTCCCCTGGCGATGCTCGACCGGCCCCGGATCGACGTCACCGTGCGGATCTCCGGCGCGTTCCGCGACACCTTTCCGGAAACGCTCGCGCTGATCGACAGGGCCGCCCGCGCGGTTGCAGACCGGGACGAGGCCGATGACGAGAACCCGCTCGCGGCGGCGCGGCGGCGGGGCGAAGCGGCGGTACGGGTCTACGGGGCGGCACCGGGTCGCTTCGGCGCCGGTACCGCCCGCGCCGCCCTGGACGGTGGCTGGGAGGACCGTGCCGACCTCGGCCGGGCCTACCTCGCCGCGAGCACCCACGCCTACGGCGACCGCGAGGTACCGGACGCGGATTTCGGCGCCCGGGTCGCGGCGGCCGATGCCTATCTCCACGCCTTCGACGTGGCGGAGCGGGACCTGTTCGACGGGGATGCCGCCGTCGACGCGATGGGTGGCTTCGCCGCCGCCGCGGCTCTGGAGGGTTCCAGTCCCGCGCTCTACAGCCTCGACGTATCGCGCCCCGACCGGCCGAAGGCCCGGACCGCCCGGGAGGACGCGGCCCGGCTGATCCGCGCGCGCCTCGCCGATCCCCGCTGGATCTCCGCCCAGCTCCGCCACGGGTATCGGGGCGCTCAGGAGCTGGCCCAGGGGCTGGACGCGGTCTTCGTCCTGGCCGCCGCCAGCGACGCGGTGTCCGATGCCGGCTTCGAGACGCTCTACGCGGCCTGGATCGCCGATGCCGACGTGTTCGAGCGCCTGCGCGCCGCAAATCCCGCGGCCACCCGGGCGATCCTGGAGCGCTTCGATGCGGCCCGCGATCGCGGCCTCTGGCACAGCCGGCGCAACGCCCTGCCGGCCGACGCGCTGCTCCGGGAGGCCGCCGAATGAGCGCCGGCCCGTTCGGCTACCGCCGCGTCCTGCCCGAGGCGCCCGCACGCCGGGGGTGGTGCCCCGGCCTCGCCCGCCCGATGCCCACGGGAGACGGGCTCCTGGCGCGGGTGCATCCGCCGCTCGGCATCCTCACGCTCGCCCAGGCCCGCGCCGTGGCCGAGGGCGCGGTGCGCTTCGGCAACGGCCACCTCGACCTTACCGCGCGGGCCAATCTTCAGGTCCGCGGCGTCACCGATGCGACCCGGACGGCCTTGGCCGGCCTGCTCGAGGAGGCGGGGCTCGGCGACGTGCGGTCCGATGCCGGCCCGCAGCGCGTGACGCTCACGAGCCCCAACGCCGGTCTCGACACTGAGGCGGTGATCGACGTCCCGGCGCTGGCCGACGCCATCGAGACGGCGGCGCGCGGCATCCCCGGGCTGCCGCCCAAGACCCTGGTGGTCGTCGCGGGCCAGCCCGGCGTTGCGCTGCCCGAGGCTGACCTCCTCATGTCCGCCCGCGACAGAGGCACGGTCACGATCGCGGCCACCTTCGCGTCGGGCGTGCGGGACCTCGTCACCGGCCCCGAAAGCGAGGCCGCGGATCGCATGGCGCGGCTGCTCGCTGCCTTCGCGTCTACGGGCCGGCGGCGGATGCGCGACCTCTCGGAGGACGAGCAGCGCAGCGTGACCGGAGCCCTGCCGGGACAGCCGCCGCGGCTGCCCGCCTCACCCCCGGCCCGGACGGCGATCGCGGCGCGCGGGAACGATGCGCCGTTCGCGCCCGTGGCCGGGCTGCATGCCGGCGCCGGCCTGGACGTTCTTGTCGTGGATGCACCGTTCGGCCGTTGCACGGCCGCCGCCCTCACCCGCATCGCCGACGCCGCGGAGGCGCTCGGATCGGATACGCTGCGGCTGTCGCCCAATCGCGGTTTCGTGCTGATCGCATCGTCGGTCGGGTTGGCCGCCGCGACGCTGGCGGACCTCGCCGACGTGTTCATCGTCGCGCCCACCGATCCGCGGCGGGCGATCGACGCCTGCACGGGCGCTCCGGGCTGCGCCTCCGGGTCGACTCCGACGCTGTCTGATGCGGCGCGCCTCGCGGAAGCCTTCGGCACCCTGGCGGAACAGGGGCGATCCGCGCATGTTTCGGGTTGCGCCAAAGGCTGTGCGCGGCCTGGTCCGGCCGATCTCACCCTCGTCGGCCGGAACGGCCTGTACGGTGTGGTGATCGGCGGCGGCCCCGGCGATGAGCCGGCGATGGACCTCCCTATCGAGGCCGTGCTGGAGCGGTTAGGAAGAGCCAACACCGTCGGGCTTGCCGCCGCCTTCGCGCCGGAAACCGCCCGGACGGCGTGCGGGAGGACCAGGAGACCGGCATGAGCGCGAGCCAGAACGCCCTGCGCCAGACAGGATCGGAGCCGGCCGCGGCCAGCGAGTCCCCGTCCCGCTACGACTACGTCCGCGACGGCAGCGCGATCTACGCGCGGTCCTTCGCGATGATCCGCGCCGAGGCGGATCTCGGTCGCTGGTCGGGCGCCGCCGAGCGGGTGGTCGTGCGGATGATCCACGCCTGCGGCATGACTGACCTGCCCACCGACGTGGAGATGTCGCCGGACTTTGCCGAAGCCGGCGTCGCGGCCCTGCAGGCCGGTGCGCCGATCCTGTGCGATGTCCGCATGGTCGCCGACGGCGTCACCCGGTCTCGGCTGCCGGCCGACAACAGGGTAATCTGCACGCTGGGCGATCCGCGTGTCCCGGATCTGTCAAAAAGTCTCGGCACGACCCGCTCCGCCGCCGCCATGGAGCTGTGGCGCGAGCACCTGCCGGGGAGCGTCGTGGCGGTGGGCAACGCGCCGACCGCCCTGTTCCGCCTGCTCGAGCTGCTCGACGCCGGCGTGGCACCACCCGCCGCGGTGATCGGAATCCCGGTGGGGTTTGTGGGCGCCGCGGAATCGAAGGACGCCCTCGCCCGCGACAGTCGCGTGCCCTTCGTGGTCGTCCACGGCCGGCGCGGCGGCAGCGCCATGACGGCCGCCGCCGTCAACGCGCTGGCCAGCGAGGTCGAGTGATGGACGGGTTCGACCGCCTGGAAGGCCCGACCGAGGCATTGCCGGTGACGGCGGTGACCGGCACGCTCTACGGGGTCGGGATGGGTCCGGGCGATCCGGAGCTGCTGACCGTGAAGGCGCAGCGCATTTTGATGCACGCGCCGGTGCTGGTGCATTTCTGCAAGCGCGGCCGGCGGGGCAATGCCCGTACCATCGCCGACGCGATCCTGCGCGATCCGGCCCGCGAATTAGCCCTGGCCTATCCCTATACGACCGAGATTCATCCCGAGCATCCGGATTACGTGGCGGCGCTGGCCGGCTTCTACGACGACGCGGCCGGCCGGCTCGCGGATCATCTCGGTGCCGGGCGCGACGTGGCGATCCTGTCGGAGGGCGATCCGTTCTTCTACGGCTCGTTCATGCACCTGTGGCGACGGCTGAAGGACCGCTTCCCCGTCGAGGTCATCCCGGGCGTGACCGGCATGTCCGGCTGCTGGACGCGGGCCGGCAAACCGATCACCTGGGGCGACGACGTGCTCACCGTCCTGCCGGCAACCCTTCCGCTCGCTGCGCTCACCGAGCGCCTGCGCGGGACCGATGCCGCTGTGGTGATGAAGCTCGGGCGCCACCTGCCCAAGGTGCGCGCCGCCTTGGCGGAGGCGGGGCTGCTCGCGCGTGCGGTCTACGTGGAGCGCGGGACAATGGCCGGCGAGCGGGTCGTCATGCTGGCAGACAAGCCGGACGACGAGGCGCCCTACTTCTCCATGGTCCTCCTGCCCGGCGAGGGCCGGCGGCCGTGAGCGGCAGCCTCACCGTCGTCGGCCTCGGCCCGGGCGACGCCGCGTTGCTGACCGGGTCCGCATGCCGTGCGCTGGATGCGGCGGAGGACGTCATCGGCTACTTCCCCTACGTGGCCCGCGTGCCCGAGCGCCCCGGACTTGTTCGGCATGCCAGCGACAACCGCGTCGAGGTCGACCGGGCACGCCACGCCCTGCAGCTCGCCGCCGCGGGCCGGCGGGTCGCGGTGGTCTCCGGCGGCGATCCCGGCGTCTTCGCCATGGCGGCGGCAGTGTTCGAGGCCGTGGAGCACGGCGAGCCGGGATGGCGCGACCTCGCGATCACCGTGGAGCCCGGCATCACCGCGATGCTGGCGGCGGCGGCACGGCTCGGGGCGCCGCTCGGTGGCGACTTCTGTGCGCTGTCCCTCTCGGACAACCTCAAGCCCTGGCCGGTGGTGACCGCCCGGTTGGAGGCCGTGCTGCGCGCCGATCTGGTGATCGCGCTCTACAACCCGATTTCCACCGCCCGGCCCTGGCAGCTCGGGGCCGCGCTGGACATCGCGGCCGGGATCCGGGCACCCGAGACGCCGGTGATGTTTGCCCGCGCCATCAGCCGGCCGGACGAGGCCATCCGGATCGCGCCCCTCGCGGAGGCGCGCGACGTGCCCGCCGACATGGCGACGATGGTGATCCTGGGCGCCTCGACGACGCGGCTGATCCCCCGCGCGGGCCGGCCGCCCCTCGTCTACACGGCGCGCAAGGTCGAGGGACCGGCGTGATCGTCGGTGTCCAGCCAGCGGAGCACCCCGGCGGCATCGGCGACGCTCGGCACTTCGGGCTTGATCGGCCGGCGCACCATCACCACGGGAATCCCGAGGGCACGGGCCGCCGCGATCTTACCGTAGGTCGCCGCGCCGCCGGCATTCTTGCTGACGAGGATCTCGGTCCCGCTGGCGCGCATCAGCGCGATCTCGGCGGCCTCGTCGAAGGGGCCTCGGGCTTCGAGAGCGGTGAGATGCGGCACCGGAAGGATGTCGCCGAGCGGCTCGACGCTGCGCGCGAGATAGGCGTGCTGCGGCGCCGCACCGAACGCGCCGGCCTCCTGGCGGCCAATCGTCAGGAACACGCGCCGCGGCTCCGGGCCGAGGGCAGCCGCGGCCTCCTCCATCCGGTCGACCTCGATCCAGATGTCGCCGGGCTCTCGCGTCCAGGCCGGCCGGCGGATCGCGAGGAGGGCCACACCGGCCAGGGCCGCCGCGCGGGCGGCATGGTCCGACATCGTCGCGGCGAAGGGATGGGTCGCGTCGATCAGGTGCGTGATCGCTGCGGCGCGCAGGTAGCGCACCAGACCCTCGGGACCGCCGAACCCGCCGATCCGGGTCGGCACGGGCTCGGGCTTCGGCGCCGCCGTCCGGCCGGCAAGGGAGAGCATCACGGACCGATCGGCCCTCACGGCCAGCGCGCGGGCCAGGCTGCTCGCCTCGCCGGTGCCGCCGAGGATCAGGATCCGCATCACGCCGCTCGTCATCGGCGCCTTGTCCATGAGCGGTGAGCCCCTGTCGAGCGCCCCTTCGAGCGCCCCCTGGCTGTCGATCGTGGGCATCGGCGAGGACGGACGGGCGGGACTGAGCCCCGCCGCCGCGGCGGCCCTCGACGCTGCCCAGGTGGTCTATGGCGGCCGGCGTCACCTCGTCCTCGCGGGTCCGCTGGACGCGGAGGCCCGGCCCTGGCCGAGCCCGATCCACGACGCCTATCCGGAGATCCTGGCCCGGCGGGGCGCGCCGACCTGCATCCTCGCCACCGGCGACCCGTTCCACTACGGCGTGGGCGCCGAGATCGCCCGGCTCGTGCCACCGGCTGAGATCCGGGCCTTTCCGGCTCCCTCAGCCTTCAGCCTCGCCTGCGCGCGCCTCGGCTGGCCCATGGCCGAATGCGGCCTCGTGACCTTGCACGGCCGCGCGCTGACCCGGATCGTCCCTCATATCCAACCGGGCGCCCGTCTCCTGGCGCTGTCCTGGGACGGCGCGACGCCGGCAGCCCTGGCGGCACTCCTCTGCGCGCGCGGCCTCGGGCCGTCCACGCTGACTGTTCTGGAGGCGATGGGCGGTCCCCGCGAGCGGATCCGCGCGGTGCGGGCCGACGCCTTCGATCTCGGCCCGGTCGATCCGCTCAACACCGTGGCGATCACGGTCGCGGGCGCGGGCCCGGCGATACCGCTCGCGCCGGGGCTCGACGACGCGGTGTTCGAGAACGACGGACAGCTCACCAAGGCGGAGATCCGTGCGCTGACCCTCGCGGCCCTGCGCCCGCATCCCGGCCTTCATCTCTGGGATATCGGCGCCGGGGCGGGGTCGGTCGCGATCGAGTGGCTGCTGCGCCACCCGAGCCTGCGCGCCACCGCGATCGAGGCGCGACCTGATCGCGCCGAGCGCATTCGGCGCAACGCCGAAACTTTGGGCGTGCCCGACCTGACAGTGGTCGTCGGGGCTGCGCCGGCGGCTCTCCACGATCTGCCACGCCCGGAGGCCGTGTTCATCGGCGGAGGCGTCTCCGAGCCCGGTCTCCTCGAAACCGCCCTGGCGGCGCTGCCGTCCGGCGGGCGTTGCGTCGCCAACGCCGTGACGCTTCAGGGCGAGGCAGCGCTGCTCGCGGCCTTCGCGGCGCAGGGCGGGAGCCTGCGCCGCTTCAGCGTCGATCGGGCCAGCCCGGTGGGCGGCCTGCACGGCTGGCGGCCCGCCATGCCGGTGACCCAATGGGCTTGGACCAAGCCATGATGGGTCCCCTCGTCGCCGGGATCGGATTCCGCCACGGCACGGAGGCCGACGAGATCGCTGCGCTGATCGTCCGAGCGCTCGGTCTGATCGGTGCCGACGGTGCCGACCTCGCGGCCATCGCCACCCCGGCCGACCGCGCAGCGGAGCCGGCGATCCGCGGTGCGGCGGCCCGCTTCGGGCTGCCCCCCTCCTCCGTGCCGGCCTCGGCGCTCGAAGCTTGCGATGGGCAGGTCGTCACCCGTTCGGCGCGGATCGAGCGCCTGCGCGGCGTCGGCTCGGTCGCCGAGGCGGCCGCCCTCGCCGAAGCCGGACCGGAGAGCCGACTCGCCCTCCCCCGGATCGCGAGCGGCGGCGCGACCTGCGCCCTCGCGATCCGCTCGACAACGATGCCCGAGCCATGACCGTCCATTTCATCGGCGCCGGCCCCGGCGCGGCGGACCTCATCACGGTGCGCGGCCGCGATCGCATAGCCGCCTGTCCCGTCTGCCTCTACGCCGGATCCCTGGTAGCCCCCGAGATCCTCGGGTGGTGTCCGCCGGGGGCACGGATCGTCGACACCGCCCCCCTCGACCTCGACGCGATCGTGGCGGAGATCGCGGCGGCCCACACGGCCGGGCAGGACGTGGCACGCCTCCATTCCGGCGACCTGTCGATCTGGAGTGCCCTGGCGGAGCAGATGCGTCGGCTCGATGCGCTCTCCATCCCCTACACCGTGACCCCGGGCGTCCCGGCCTTCGCGGCGGCCGCAGCCCTGTTGCGCCGGGAGCTGACCGTGCCGGGCGTGGCGCAATCCGTGGTGCTCACCCGCACCTCGGGCCGGGCGAGCGCCATGCCGGAGCGGGAGACCCTCGCGGCCTACGCGGCCACCGGGGCGACCCTGGCGATCCACCTGTCGATCCACGTGGTCGAGGCCGTCGCGGCGGAGCTGATCCCGTTCTACGGCCCGTCCTGCCCGGCGGCGGCGGTGTTCCGGGCCTCCTGGCCGGACGAACGGGCACTGGTCGGCAATCTCGCGGCGCTGCCGGGCCTCGTCGCGGAGGCCGGCCTGGAGCGCACCGCCCTGATCCTGGTCGGACCGGCGCTCGGCGCCGCGGACTTTCGCGAGAGCGCGCTCTACGCGCACGACTACGACCGGCGTTACCGACCCGGCGGCACCGTGGGCGGCCGGTCGTGAGCGCGCCCGGCCTCCTCGTCGCGGCGCCGCGCTCCAGCTCCGGCAAGACGACGGTGACGCTCGCCCTGATGCGCGCCCTCTCGCGGCGCGGCCTGCGGGTCCGCGGTGCGAAGTGCGGCCCGGACTACATCGATCCGGCGTTCCATCAGGCGGCGACCGGCCGGCCGAGCTTCAACCTCGACAGCTTCGCCATGGCCGCGCCGCTCCTCGACGCCCTCGCGGGCGAGACGGCGGCGCAGGCCGACATCGTGATCGCCGAGGGCTCGATGGGCCTGTTCGACGGCGTCCGGGCGGCCGAGAATCGGACCGGGGCGAATGCCGACATCGCCGCGCGCTACGGATGGCCGGTGGTGCTGGTCGTGGACGTGTCCGGTGCCGCGCAGTCGGCCGCCGCCGTGGCCCTGGGCTGCAAGCTCTACGATCCCCGCGTGCAGATCGCCGGGGTGATCCTCAACAAGGTGGCGAGCGCCCGCCATCGGCGGCTCGTCGAAGCCGGCATGGAGCGTGCCGGGCTGCCCGTGCTCGGCGCGCTGATGCGCGATGCGCAGCTCGTCCTGCCCGAACGCCACCTGGGCCTCGTCCAGGCGGGCGAGACCGCCGATCTGCAGGCGCGCCTCGACCGCTTGGCCGACCTCGCGGACGCTGGCATCGATCTCGACGCCGTCGCGGCCTGCGCGGGCGGCGCCGTGCCGGACTCCGCCGGGCGCCTGCCCCGGCCGCCGGGACAGCGCGTGGCGGTCGCCCGCGACGCGGCCTTCAGCTTCCTCTACCCGCACCTCGAAACCGGGTGGCGGATGGCGGGGGCCGAACTCGTGCCGTTCTCGCCGCTCGCCGACGAGGCGCCGCCGGACGTGTGCGACGTCTGCTGGCTTCCGGGCGGATATCCCGAGCTGCATGCGGGGCGGATCTCCGGAGCCGGCCGGTTCCTCGAAGGTCTGCGCAGCTTCGCCCGAACGCGCCCGGTCCACGGCGAATGCGGGGGCTACATGGTCCTCGGCCGGACGCTCCAGGACGCGGACGGCACCACCCACGCGATGGCAGGGCTGCTGCCCGTCGAGACCTCGTATCACCGGCGCAAGCTGCATCTCGGCTACCGGGTCGCCCGGCTGTGCGGCGCGGGCCTGCTCGGGCAGGGTGGCACGCGGCTCGTCGGCCACGAGTTCCATTATGCCAGCGAGCTGTCGCCGATGGCCCCGGAGGCGACGGCGCTCGCCCGCGTCTCGGACGCGGAGGGCGTCGATCTGGGGTTTGCCGGTCACCAGGTCGGCTTGGTCACCGGAAGCTTCTTCCACCTGATCGCGGCCGAACCGTCCTGAAGCGGCAGCCGCGTTGAGCCACAGGCTGCGTGTCCGAGGCTCGGCAACCTGCGTTCGCGCGTGCGCGGAGCCTCAGGCCGACTCCGCCGGCGGCGGGGCGATCCGGTTCTGCGCGAGACGCGCGGCGCTGCGGACCAGGGCCAGCACGTCGCGGCGCATTTGCTCGTCCTCGATCTGAGCGTAGGCACGCAGAAGCTCGATGGCGCCGTGGGCGCTCAGGAAGCCGAACACGTCTTCCTGGGCGCTCTCGCGCGGCTCGCTCTCCTCGAAGAACGCCGAGACCGGAACCTCGAGAAGGCGCGCGATCTCGCGCAGCCGTCCGGCACCGACCCGGTTCTGTCCCTTCTCGTATTTCTGCACCTGCTGGAAGGTTACGCCGACCGCATTCCCGAGGGCGGTCTGGCTCATGCCCCGGGCCTTGCGCAGGGCCGTGATCCGGATGCCGACAAGGCGATCGACGTCGGTGGTCTGCTTCGGCATGGGCTGGGGCGAGGACTCCTTGTCCATGGGGTGGGATGCCTCCTCCTGGGGCCGCGGTGTCTTCGCCTCGCTATCGCGCCGCTTCACCGCTCGCCCCTAAGTCCCATGTCGTGCACGCCAGGTTCCAGGTTCCACCCATCAGAATCCGGCTAAAGCCCTGATAGCCACACAGGTGAACCGCGCCGCAGTAGGACACCAAGTTGTCAAGCTTCGCAAGTCAAAGCTTACAGCTTCTAGTTTAAACACCCACATCTTTGCAACATTGTTGCTGAAATGTCGATGGCGATGACTGCGCTGATTTTGCGGTGTGCCCTGTCGCCGCATCCGGGGTTCCCGTAGGAGCACAGGAGCTTGTAGGTTTCGCGCCTGGCAGGAGAACAGCATGTTTATCGCGATGAATCGCTTCAAGGTCGTTAAGGACGCGACGGCCGACTTCGAGGCCGTCTGGCTCGGACGCGACAGCCACCTCGGTGAGATGCCGGGCTTCGTAGAGTTTCATCTGCTGCGCGGCCCCGAGCACGAGGATCACGTGCTTTATGCCTCGCACACGATCTGGCGATCCCGTGCGGAGTTTGAGGCATGGACCCGTTCCGAGCAGTTCCGGAAGGCGCATGGCCGCGTTCCGTCGACCAAGCCCCTCTATCTCGGCCATCCCCAGTTCGAGGGCTTCGAGACGATCCAGACCGTCGGGGCCCCGGCCGGAACCCACGCGGACGCGGGCGCCGTCTGACCGTCCTTCCCGGCGTCGAGGGCAAGCCCTCGACGCCGTCGAACACGAGCCGGTCCGTCGCCGGCAACGCCCGCCTAGTTGAAATGACGATCGAAGAAACGCGCCTGAATTGAAATAAGCCCTGCAGAAACAACTCAACGGCACCATAAGCCGCCGCTGCATGCGCTGAACAGTCACTCAGCATTAATTATGTATTGCAACGCCCGAGGGTGGGCCTTAGGTCGCCGTGTCCTCCGTGACTGCGATCGTGAACCCGCGAGGCCCGCGGCTTGCTCCGTCACTGTCACCAGGCGGCGCTGAAACCTTTCGTGTCTCAGACTGGTACAGAGTCCGATCAAGACGGGACGTTCGGGTCAGATGTTTCACGATCGGCTTCCGGAGACGTTTCAGGCGCTTCCCAACTCGGCCGGGCGCCGGCGCAACGTGTGGTCTGCGCTGCTGCCGCGCCGCGGCCGCGCCGTGGCGCGGATCGCCCTGTCGACGGCCCTCGCCGCCACCGACCTCGCGGCGATCTTCGCGGTGACCCTGAGCATCGAACTCGCCTACCACCTCGTCGTTCAGGACGGCACGATTTGGGTGGGGGGCTTGCGCAGCCTGCGGCTCGCGGCGCTGCTCGGACTGGTGATCGTCGCCACGAACGCCCTGCGCGAGGAATACAGCCTTGAGGGCGCGACGACGCAGAAGCCGGGCATCCAGCGGGTGGTGTCCCTGTGGCTGGTCGCCTGGGCGGCGGTGCTCGTCGTCAGCTTCATGACGAAGACGACCAACGATTACTCTCGGCTCGTCTCGCTCGGGACCTTCGTCGCGGGCTTGCCCGTGCTGATCGCGGCCAGGACGGCAGTCCGCCGCTTCGTGCGCGACCGCCTGAGCGCCGGTTCGGCCACGGCCAGCCGGATTCACCTCGTGGGCTACGAGGAGGACATCGCGCGCTTCTACGCGGGCAAGGAGGCCGACCATCTCGGTTCGCGGATCGTCGGGACGAGCTACCTGCGGCGGGTGGACCCGGGCGCCGACGTGGCCACCCGGTACGACCAGTTGCAGGAGGATCTCGACCTTGCGGTATCGGTGGTGCGCTTCCTCCGGCCGGACGACGTCTTCGTCCTGGTCCCGTGGGCCGATACCGCCGAGGTCGAGCGCTGCATCGACGCCTTCCTGCGGGTACCCTCGGCCCTGCACCTGCGTCCTGGCGCCGTCCTGGATCGCTTCCCCGATCTTCAGGTCGCCCGGGTCGGCGGCGTCTCGGGGATCAACATCGGGCGTCGGCCGCTCAATCTGGGCGAGGTGATGCTGAAGCGCGCCCTCGATCTGACAGTGGCGACCATTGCCCTCGTGTCCCTGTCGCCCCTGCTGGCGGCGATCGCCCTCGCGATCAAGCTCGACAGCCCCGGCCCGGTCTTCTTCCGCCAGAAGCGGTACGGCTTCAACCAGCAGCCGTTCGGTGTCTTCAAGTTCCGGTCGATGCGGGCGGAGGCGGATTCCACCTTTCGGCAGGCGACGCGAAACGACAGCCGGATCACCCGGATCGGCGCAATCCTCCGGCGGACGAATCTCGACGAGCTGCCCCAGCTGATCAATGTCCTCCGGGGGGAGATGTCGCTGGTCGGCCCCCGGCCACACGCCCTCGCCCACGACCGGAGCTTCGAGCGGCGGATCGCCCTGTATGCCCGCCGCCACAACGTGCGGCCCGGGATCACCGGCTGGGCGCAGGTCAACGGCTACCGCGGCGAGACCCAGACCGACCTCGCCATGGAGCGGCGCGTCGCCTGCGACCTGCACTACATCGACAACTGGTCGATCTGGTTCGACATCCAGATCATGATCCAGACGATCGTCTCGCGCCGGGCCTACCAGAACGCGTTCTAGGGAAGCGCCGAAAGGCCGCGTCTCCTAGCGCGCCTGCTTCAGGTCGCGGCAGGCGCCGCAATCGCCCTCCACCTCCAGGATGCTGTGGGTCGGCGTGAAGCCGGCCCGCTCGAGCGTGCGCCCGAGACCGCCCTCGACCTCCTGCGACGAGGCCTCATCGACGACTCCGCAGGTGCGGCAGATCAGGAAGATGACGCCCTCCCCGGGCGCATGCTCATGCGCGCAGGGAATGAAGGCGTTCCGGCTCGCGATCCGATGGACCAGACCCTGCTCCATCAGGAAATCGAGGGCGCGGTAGACCGAGACCGGGGCCACGCGCTTGCCCGGCACGCTCAGCCGTTCGGCGATGTCGTAGGCGCCCTGGGCCGTCCCGGCTCCGGCGACGGCCTCCAGCACCTCCCGGCGCAGCGGCGTGAACTGAAGACCGCGCTCGCGGCAGAGGGCCTCGGCCCGCGCGAGCATGTCACCGGTGCCGGCGTGGCACGCGTCGTGACCCTCGTGACGGTGCATGATTGCTCCAGGAATGATCCGCAGGTTGTCGTGCGGGTTTGTTACAGTGTATCACCGCCGCCCAGGACCGCACCAGTAGCCCCGCGTGGTCCCCGCGCCGGCGTGAGCGCGCGACGAGGACGCCTTGCCGACCATTTCCAGACCGAGACGCGCGGCCCGGCGGTCCCTGTTCCAGAGCGGGATCGGCCTGCGCCTTGCGCTCGCCGCGATGCTCTCCATGCTGGTGTGGTCGACGATCGCCTGGGCGCTGTCGGCATGAGCGCGCGGTCGCCGATTTCCGACCCGATCCGCCTCGTCGGCCTGACCCTCGGCTATGACCGTCACCCGGCGGTCCACCACCTCGACGGGACCGTGCGGTCCGGCGACCTGCTGGCCCTGGTCGGACCGAATGGCGCCGGCAAGTCGACGCTCCTCAAGGGCATGGTCGGCGAGATCCGCTGCCTCGACGGCCGGATCGAGCGCGCGGGCGCGATCGCCTACATGCCGCAGGCGGACGAGATCGATCGGAGCTTTCCGCTAAGCGTCCTGGATCTCGCCGGCATGGGCCTCTGGCGGCGCGTGGGCGCATGGCGCAGCCTCACCCGGCATCGCCCGGCAATCGAGGCCGCGCTGGCGACGGTCGGCCTCGACGGTTTCGCGGCGCGCCCGATCGGCACCCTGTCGGGCGGTCAATTCCGGCGCGCCCTGTTCGCCCGGCTGATCCTGCAGGACTGCCCCGTCGTCCTCCTCGACGAGCCGTTCACCGGTATCGATGCGCGGACAGTGGACGATCTCCTGGCGTTGATCCGGACGTGGCATGGCGAGGGGCGGACGGTCGTCGCAGCCCTCCACGACCTTGCACAGGTGCGGGCGCACTTCCCGACGACGCTGCTGCTCGCCCGCGAGCCCGTGGCCTGGGGGCCGACCGCGCGGGTGCTGACGGCCGACAACCTCGCCCGCGCCCGCAACCTGTCCGAAGCCTGGGACGAGGGCGCAGCGATCTGCGCCGGGCCGCGGGCCGTGGCGGCCCACGCCCACGATCACGGCGCCGGCCCGCATCACCACCACGAGGACGCCGCGTGATGGATCCGTTCGGATCCCTGGTCGCGCCCTTCGTCGAGTTCGGCTTCATGCGCCGGGCACTGGCGGGCTGCCTCGCGCTGTCGGTGTCGGCACCGCCCGTGGGCGTGTTCCTGACGCTGCGCCGCATGAGCCTGATGAGCGACGCGATGAGCCATGCGATCCTGCCGGGCGCCGCGGTCGGCTTCTTGGTCGCCGGCCTGTCCCTGCCGGCGATGACCCTGGGCGGTCTCGTCGCCGGGCTCGCCGTGGCCCTGCTCGCCGGGGCCGTCACCCGCGCCACGGTCGTCCGGGAGGACGCCAACCTCGCGGCCTTCTACCTGATCTCCCTCGCCGCCGGCGTTCTGCTGGTCTCGCTGCGCGGGTCGCAGATCGATTTGATGCACTTCCTGTTCGGCTCGGTGCTGGCCCTCGACGATTCTGCGCTCTGGCTGCTCGGCGGCATCAGCACGCTGACCCTCATGGCCCTCGCGGTGATCTACCGGCCGCTCGTGATGGAATGCGTCGATCCGCTGTTCCTGCGGACCGTGAGCCGCAGCGGCGGTCCGGTCCATCTCGCATTCCTGGCGCTGGTCGTGGTGAACCTCGTGGGCGGCTTCCAGGCCCTCGGAACCCTGCTGGCGGTCGGGCTGATGCTGCTGCCGGCCGTGGCGGCTCGCTTCTGGGCGCGCGACCTCGCCGGGCTGATCCCGGTGTCGATGCTGATCGCCGCGATCGCGAGCGTCTCGGGACTGAGCCTCTCCTACCAGTTTGACCTGCCGAGCGGCCCGGCCATCGTGCTCGCAGCCGGCGCGCTCTACCTCGCCTCGATGATGGTCGGTCCGCGGGACGGCCTGCTCCGCCGGCTCGTGCGGCCACGCCATCTCGAGGCCTGATCAGGGCTGATCCTTGAGGGACGCGAGGCCCTCGCGGTAGGTCGGATAGGCGAGCGCGACGCCCAGTTCCTCGCGGATCAACCGGTTCCGCACGCGCTTGTTCTCGCCGTAGAAGCTGCGCGCCATCGGCGACAGGTCGGCGGTCTCGAAATCGATCTCCGGCGGCAGCGGCAAGCCCGTGAGTGCCGCGGCGTGTTCGGTCACGGTCTGCGGTGCGGTCGGCTCGTCGTCGGTGACGTTGTAGATCGCCCCGGCCCGCGGTCTGTCGATGGAGGCGAGCAGCGTCGTGGCGATGTCGTCGACATGGATCCGGTTAAACACCTGTCCGGCCTTGACGATGCGCTGGGAACGGCCCTCCCGCAGCTTCACGATCGGGTTGCGGCCCGGTCCGTAGATGCCCGAGAGGCGGAACACCTGCACGGCCTTGCCGGCCTGTGCACCGAGTGCCAGCCACGCCGCTTCGGCATCGAGGCGCACCTTCGAGCGGGCGCTGCGTGGGATCGCCGGCGTCGCCTCGTCGATCCAGGCCCCGCCCTGATCGCCGTAGACGCCGATGGTGGACAGGTAGCCGATCCAGCCGATCCGACTCGCCGCGATCACGTCCGCGTAGCGGGGAAGCACCGGATCGCCGGCTTCGCCGGGGGGCGCCGAGACGAGCAGCACATCCGTGTCGGCGAGGTCCGCGGCGATCCGGGGATCGTCGGCCTCCGGTCCGAAGGCACGCATGGCGAAGCCGCTGTCCGCCGCGATGCGGTCGGCGGCGTCGGCGTCGGTGACGGTGGCGCGGACGGTCCCGAACCGCGCCCGCGCCCGATCGGCGAAACGGCGGCCGGTGAAACCAAGCCCGAAGACGAAGAGGTTCATGGGGCGGATGTCTCGCCCGCCGGCGATTCCGTCAAGGCGGCGACGGCCAGCCACTCGTCGCGGACATGGGTATCGGTCTCGCGCTCGGCGTGCTGCCGGCGAAGGGCGCGCAGGGCATCCGGCGCGAGCAGCCGGGCGCAGGCCCACACCGCCATGCCGCGCACCAGGGGGGACGCGTCGGTGAGCCGGGCCACCGCCGCGTCCGCCAGGGCGGGATCGCCGGAATTGCCGATCGCGATCATGACGTTGCGCAGGAAGCGGTCGCGCCCCGTGCGTTTGACCGGCGTGCCGGCGAAGAAGGACCGGAATGCCGCATCGTCGAGCCCGGCGAGATCCGCCAGCGACGGGGCGGCCAGATCGGTGCGCGCGGCGAGGCGGGTCTCGGCCGCCGTGCGGGCGAACTTGTTCCACGGGCAGACGGCGAGGCAGTCGTCGCAGCCGAAGACGCGGTTGCCGATCGCCGGCCGGAACGTCGCGGTGATCGGCCCGGCATGCTCGATCGTGAGATACGAGATGCAGCGCCGCGCATCGAGCCGGTAGGGGGCCGGGAAGGCATCCGTCGGGCAGATGTCCAGGCAGGCGCGGCAGGAGCCGCAATGATCCCGCGCAGGCGGATCCGGCTCGAACTCCGCGCTGGTGTAGATCGCGCCGAGGAGCAGCCAATTGCCGTGCGTGCGTGAGATCAGCACCGTGTGCTTGCCCTGCCAGCCGAGGCCGGCCGCCTCGGCGAGGGTCTTCTCCATGACCGGGGCGGTGTCGCAGAAGACCTTCACCCGCACGTCGCCCTTGGCGGACAGGTAGCCGCCCAATTCCTTCAGCCGGCCCTTCAAAACCTCGTGATAATCGCGCCGCTGCGCGTAGGCGGCCACCGCGCCGCGGTCCCGTCGCGCCACCACGTTGCGCGGATCGTCCTCGGGCCTGTAGCTCATCGCCAGAACAAGGATGCTGCGCAGCCCGGGCCACAGGCTGGTGGGACGGGCGCGCTGGTCCGCCCGCTCCGCCATCCAGTCCATGGTGCCGTGCGCGCCCTCGGCCAACCAAGCCGACAGGCGACCCGGCAGGTCGGGCAACCGGTCGGGGCGGGTCACGCGCAGGCCGCAGAAGCCGAGCGTCCGAGCCCGGGTCTCGACGAGGCGGCGCAGATCGGCGCCGAGATAGATCCGTCGGGCGTTCAGAAATCGAGATCCGCGTAATGGGCGGCGGGCGCCATGCCGGCCACCCGATCGGCCAGCAGGCTGCGGAACGAGGGCCGCGACTTGACCCGGGCGTACCAGTTGCGGGCCATCTCGTCCTCGTCCCACGGCACGTCACCGAGATAGTCGACGCAGGAGAGATGGGCGGCCGCCGCGAGATCGGCATAGGTCAGGTTGTCGCCGGCGATCCAGCGCCGCCGCGCGATCAGGTAGCCGATGTACTTGAGGTGGTAGCGCACGTTTGCGCGCGCGGCGCGGATCGCGTTCATGTCGGGCGGGCCGCCGCCCTCGTGGGCCGACATGAAGCGTTTCGAGATCTTCTCGTTGACGAGGTAGGCGGTCACCTCGGACTCGAACTTGACCAGGAACCAGTCGAGCAGGCGCCGCACCTCGACGCGCTCGACGGTGTCCTCCGGCAGCATCCGCCGCCCGGAAAGCCCGAGGCCCCGGGTCTCGTCGAGATACTCGGCGATGACCCCCGCCCCGGGGATGACGAGGCCGGTCTGCTCCAGYAGCACGGGCGTCACCCCCGCCGGATTGATCAGCAGGAAGTCGTCGCGCCGTTCCCAGGGCCGTTCTTCGAACAGCGTCGGCTCCATGCCCATCTCGGCGAGCACGAGACGGATGAACCGGGAATTCGCGCAGAAGGGAAAGTGGTAGAGGGTTGCCATCGAGGCCGTGGTGGACGCTTGGTCTGCCAGCGCGGCCGGTCCCGCGCTCGTCGAGGGTCCTGAAGCGCAGGTCTTCGGCGCGCAGGACTTCGGACGGAGCGTTATTGCCCGACCGTTTCCGAGCCCTTAACACGCCCGGCTCGGCCCGGTAACCGCTCGTCAACCCTAATGGGCGAAGCCTCGGGCTCAACCATTTTGCGTGGCAGGCGGCTCGGCATGCGCCGGAGCGCCCACGGCACAAGGCGTCTCGATGGATCCGGTAAGCATCGGCAAGGCAGTGCTGCTCGCGCTGGTGGAGGGGGCGACTGAGTTCATTCCGGTTTCCTCCACCGGCCACCAGTTGCTGGTCGCCCATTTCATCGGCTTCCACTCGCCAAACAACACCTTCGAGGTGCTGATCCAGCTGGGCGCGATCCTGGCGATCCTGGCGGTGTATTTCCGCCGCCTGCTCGGGATCGCCACCGCGATGCCGACCGACCCCAGGGCGCGCCGCTTCGTGCTCGGGATCCTGGTGGCGTTCCTGCCGGCGGCGATCATCGGCGGCATCTTCTCCAAGATGATCAAGGCTTACCTGTTCAACCCCTGGATCGTCTGCGCGACCCTGGTGGCGGGCGGCCTGGTGCTCCTCGTCATCGACGACACCGATCTCGAGGTGCGGAAGACCGACGTCTACGACTTCTCTCTGCCGATGGACCTGAAGATCGGCATCTTCCAGTGTCTGGCGATGATCCCCGGCGTGTCCCGCTCGGGCGCCACCATCGTGGGCGCGATGCTGATGGGCGCCGACAAGCGCTCCGCCACCGAATTCTCATTCTACCTCGCGATGCCGACCATGGCGGGCGCCTTCGCCAAGGACCTGCTCGACAACTACAAATACCTGTCGGGCGACGATGTCGGCCTGATCGTGATCGGCTTCATCGTGTCGTTCGTCGCGGCGCTGTTCGTGGTGCGAGTGCTCCTCGACTACGTGTCCCGCCACGGCTTCTGGCTGTTCGCGTGGTGGCGGATCATCGTCGGCGCTCTCGGGTTCGCCGGTCTGATCATTCTCGGCTGAGGCGGAGCGCCGCTCCGACCCCGGTTGCGGCCATCAAAAAGCAGTGACCCGCGCCTTGAGGTTTCCTGAACCGTCGGGCGATTGCCAGCGGCGAAACGGCGTGCGACGCAAACGCACGAAAACGGTGCAGAAGACACCGCGGCCTGGGACATTCCGATGGAAGACACACCGCTCGCCGACCTCTTCGAGCCCGCAGACCGGGCACGCTGGCTCGGCCTCGTCGAAGGCGTCCTGAAGGGTGCCGATTTCGAGAAGCGGCTGGTGTCGCGGACAGCCGATGGCCTGCGGATCGAGCCGCTCTACGGCCGGGCCGAGCCGGTGGCCCAGCCCGTGCGCGAGCCGGGTCCGTGGCGGATCGCCCAGCGGGTCGACCATCCCGATCTCGGCGTCGCCAATACCCAGGCGCTGGCGGACCTCGAAGGCGGTGCCGACGCCCTGGTTCTGGCGTTCGCGGGCGCACCGGGCGCCCGTGGCTACGGCCTGACCGCCACGCGCGTCGAGGATCTCGACGCGGCGCTCAAGGGTGTGATGCTGCCGCTGATCGCCCTGCGGATCGACGGCGGCGGCCGCGGCCTGGAGATCGCACAGGTCGTGAAAGCCCTGGCGGAGCGCCGGGGCGAGGATCTCTCGAGCTACGATCTCGATCTCGGCATCGACCCGATCGGCGTCCTGGCCGCCACCGGCAGCCTCGGCGCGGTCTGGAGCGAGATCGCCCCGCAGCTCGCCGCGACCGTGGTGGAGCTGGAGGCGGCGGGCTTCCGCGGCCGGGCGTTCCTGGCCGACGGCCGGCCCTATCACGAGGGTGGCGCCGGCGAAGCGGCGGAACTCGGCGCGGTGCTCGCCACCGCCGTCGCTTATCTGCGCGCCCTGGACTCCGCCGGCCACGACCTCTCTGCGGCCCGCGACCGCATCGCGGTACTGCTGGCGGCCGATGCCGACGAGTTCGTCACGGTCGCGAAGTTCCGCGCGATGCGGCGCCTCTGGGCGCGGGTCGAGCAGGCCTGCGGGCTCGATCCCAGGCCGCTGCGGCTCCACGCCGAGACGGCGTGGCGGATGATGACCAAGCGGGATCCATTCGTGAACATCCTGCGCACCGGCATGGCGGCGGCGTCCGCCGGCATGGGGGGCGCCGACAGCGTCGCGATCCTGCCCTACACGCAGGCCCTCGGCCTGCCCGACGCCTTCGCGCGGCGCGCGGCGCGCAACAGCCAGATCGTGCTGATAGAGGAATCGCATCTCGCCCGCGTCAGCGACCCCGCGGCCGGTGCAGGCGGTTTCGAGGCGCTGACCGCCGACCTCGCCGAGGCGGGCTGGGCGGCGTTCCAGGCGATCGAAGCCGAGGGCGGCATCGTCGCCTCGCTCAGCGTCGGGAAGCTGCAGCGGCGGATCGAGCTGACCCGCGAGGCCCGCGCGAAGGCCGTGGCGACCCGCCGCGAACCGCTCACGGGCGCGAGCGAGTTCCCGAACCTCTCCGAGAAGCCTGTCACAGTCCTCGACGTCTCCCCCGCGACCGGGCCGGGCAGCTCGAATTTCGGCGCGGGCTCGGCCGTCGCCTGCGATGCGTTGCCGTCCCAGCGTCTCGCGGAGCCCTACGAGTCCCTGCGGGACGCCTCGGACGCGAGCTTCGCCAAGACCGGTCGGCGCCCGGTGGTGTTCCTGGCCAATCTCGGCCCGGTGGCGGCCTTCAACGCCCGGGCGACCTTCGCCGCGAATGCCTTCGCGGCGGGCGGCATCGAGGCCATCTCGAACGAGGGCTTCCCGGACGCCGAGGCCGCGGCGGCGGCGTTCCGGGATTCCGGAGCGACCCTCGCCTGCATCTGCTCCACCGACGCGATCTATGGCGAGCACGCCGTCGCCACGGCCGAGGCTCTCGCGAAGGCTGGCGCAGGACCGATCTACCTCGCCGGCCGGCCGGCGGACTTGCTCGAGCCGCTGAAGGCTGCGGGCGTGGCCGCCTTCCTGCATGTCGGTTGCGATCTGCTTGCCCTCCTCAACGCGGCGCTTCGGGCGGCCTTGCGGTCGCCGGCGCCGCAGACGTCGCGCTGACGGGTCACCCGCCTCGCGACGCCAACCGAACCGAAGCCGCATGACGCCCCGTATCGCAGCCGCGCTGCTCCTCATCGGCGCAGCCCCCGCCGCCGCCGCACCGCGCCGGGCGTCCATGCCCGATCGGTACGACGGCACGTGGAGCGTCGAGATCGTCACCGAATCGGGCGGATGCGACCGCGCCTATCGCTATCCGGTGCGGATCAAGCACGGTCGGGCGCGGTTCATCGGGACAGCCTTCGTGGTCGACGGCGGCGTCGCGGGGAACGGCGCGATCCGCGGTTCCATCTCCAACGGCGCCGCCACGGCCGACGTGCGCGGGCGCCTGGATTCCGCCGGGTTCGGAACCGGCACCTGGGTCGCGTCCGGAGCCCTCGCCTGCCGGGGTTACTGGAACGCCGAGCGGCGCGGCTGAGACAGGGAATGGGAAAGAGGTGTTGCCGTCGTGAAACGGTCCGGATCTTGCCCCGTATCGGGCACGTGGACCGCACCGTCAGCCCCGATCCCGACGCAATCATGAGCGAGACCTGAACAGGTTCGGACACCCGACGAGGCCGCCCGTATGAAGACTTCGATCCTCGCCACCTTGACCGTCCTCGCTCTCGTCTCGGCCGCGCAGGCGCGCCCCCACCGGCAGCCCGCCACCCCGGCGGTGAACCCGGCGCAGGCAGAGGCAGAACTGGCACCCCTTCGGCAGGCCGCCACCGCGTGCTTCGCCGATACGGTGCTCTCGAACCCGAAGGCGACCGCAGAGGCCCGGGCGGGCCGCTGGTATGAGGCCGTCGGCATCACGGGCTTCCTGTGCCGCCCGGAAGTCGCCGCGATGATCCAGGCGCATGACCGCCTCTACGGTGCGAAGACCGGCGAACGCTACTTCAAGGGCGCCTACGTCAAGCATCTCGACCAGCAGCTCGCCGAGCGGCTCCAGCCGGTGTTCGTCCGCAAGGCGGTCGCGAGCGCCGAGCCGCCGGTCGACAAGGCGTCCGCCGAGGACGGCGCGACCGGCAACTGATCGGGAAGCGGACGGGCGCGCTCCACCTTCCCGTTCGCGGAGGCGGCGATGCCCTACGAGCTCCATTATTGGCCGATGATCCAGGGGCGTGGCGAGTTCATCCGCCTCGCTATGGAAGAAGCCGGCGCCGAATACGTCGACGTCGCCCGCCGGGATGACGAGGCCGGCGGGATCGAGCCGATGCTCGACCGCCTTACGGATCCCGGGAACAAGCGGCCGCCCCTGGCACCGCCATTCCTGCGCGACGGCGACGTCGTCATCGGCCAGACCGCCGCGATCCTCCTCTATCTCGGCCCGCGCCTCGGCCTCGTCGGCGAATCCGAGCGCGACCGGATCTGGACCCATCAGCTGCAGCTGACGATCGTCGACGCGGTCGACGAGGCCCACGACACGCACCATCCGTTGGGCGTCGGGCTCTACTACGCGGATCAGAAGCCCGAGGCGCTCCGCCGGGCCGCGGAGTTCCGGGCCGAGCGGATCCCGAAATTTCTGAGCTATTTCGAGCGGGTGCTGTCGTCCAACGGCAGCGACCGGCTCGTCGGCGAAAACGTGTCCTACGTGGATCTGTCCCTGTTCCAGCTCGTCGCGGGCCTGCGCTACGCCTTTCCCAGGGCGACAGCCGCGGCCCTGCGCGCGAACCCGAACGTGGCGCGTCTTCATGAGGCCGTCGCGCAACGCCCGCGGATCGCCGCCTATCTCGAGAGCGAACGCCGGCTCCCGTTCAGCGAGGACGGCATCTTCCGCCGTTATCCCGAACTCGATCCCTGAGCCACGGCCCCGGGCTCACCGCACCCGCCCGCCGACCAGGATCGCCGCGAGCGTCAGCGCCACGAGCCCGAGCACCAGCGAGAGCAGGCGCCAGAACAGCAGCGGATCGCGCTCGAGCAGCGAGGCCCGCCGGGCGTCCGTGAAGGCTGGGTTCGGATGCCGGAGGTCATGCACGAAGGCAGACAGCGCTTGATAGCGCCGCGCCGGGTCCGGATGCACGGCCTTGCGCAGCGCCCCGTCCACCCAGACCGGCAGCAGCGGCCGCACGGCGAGGGCCGAAGCATAGCGCAGCCGGCGCTGCGCGGCGCGTGTGCGCGCCCGAGGGACAGCATCGCCATAGGGAAGCCGCCCGGTCAGCATCTGGTAGGTGATGACGCCAACCGCGAACACATCCGATCCGGCCGTGGCCGGCGCGCCGAGGAAGCACTCGGGGGCCGTGTACTGCACGGTGCCGAGGATCTCCGCCGGATCGATCCGCGGATCGCCCTCGACCACCCCGGCCACCTGGGTGGCGCCGAAATCGATGACCTGGACGGTCCCCGCCGTGTCGATCAGCACGTTGTCGGGCCGCAGGTCCTGGTGGACCATCTCCCGCCGGTGGAAGGCCTGGACGCCCCGGGCGAGCTGCTCGACGAGGCCGCGCGCCGCCTCGAGCTCGGGGGCGGCATGGTCGCGCATCCACTGGGTCAGAGTCTGGCCCTCGACGTAGCGCATGACCGTGTAGAGGTGGCTGCGGCGGCGCGCTTGGGTATGGGCCTTGAGAACGTGGGGATTGTCGATCCGCCGCGCGATCCACTCCTCCATGACGAAGCGCTTCCGCTGCGCCGGATCGTCCCGCAGATCCAGCGACAGGACCTTCAGGGCGACCTGTTCGCCCGTCTCGGCCTCCACGGCGAGATAGACGCGGCTGCGGGGGCCGGAATGGAGGATCCGCAACAGACGGAAGCCGTCGAGGTCGGCCGGCGGGTCGAGCAGCGGCGCCGGATCGAGCCCCTCGGTGTCCCCGAGGAGGTCGGCCGGATCCCCGGCCGGCACGGTTTCCACCCGCACGATCTGGATCGTCAGGTTGTCGGGGCTGCCGGCGGCCAGGGCCGCCTCGGCGATGGTGCGCGCCGCGGCATCCAGGGATTCGGCCTGCGTGATCGCCGCCACCATGTCGCGGGGCCGGACGTGCTCGTGGACCCCGTCCGTCGTCAGCACGAACGTGTCGCCGGCCGCGATGCCGAACGCGTGGTAATCGATCTCCACGCGGGCGGTCGCCCCGAGGGCGCGGCCGAGATAGGATTCCGCCGCGGAGACGACCACACGGTGGTCCTCGGTGAGCTGTTCGAGGGACCGCCCGGACACGCGCCAGATCCGGGCGTCGCCCACATGGAAGAGGTGGGCCGTGCACGCCTTCAGGACGAGGGCATCGAAGGTCGTGACGTAGCCCCGGTCGGCATCGTTCGGGTCGGCGCCCCGCCGGGTCTGGGCATACAGCCAGGAGTTCGCCGCCGCGACCACGCGCTGCGCCGAAGTCTTCACCGACCACGTGTCCGGCGTGGCGTAGTAATCGCCGAGGAAGCTCTTCACCGCGGTCTCGCTCGCCGCCGCGCCGGCGGCGCTGCTGCTGATCCCATCGGCGAGCGCCACGGCGATCCCCTTCCGGCTGAGGCCCGGCTGGGGCGGAACCAGGGTGCCGTGGAAATCCTGGTTGGCCGCCTTGCGACCGGCGCTGCTGTACTGGCCGATGGAGACCGTCAGATCCGCGGGCGACCCGTTCGATCGGGCGCTCAAGCGGCGACCGCCGCGCTGTCGCCACGGCCCCGATACGACAGGGCCTCCGCCAGGTGCAGACGTCGCACCTGCGCTTCCCCGTCGAGGTCGGCCAGGGTCCGCGCCACGCGGAGGGTCCGATGAAAGCCCCGGGCGGAGAGCCGCATGGTCTCCGCCGCCTGCCGGATCAGCGCCGTGCCGTCCGCGTCGGGGCTCGCGACCTCCTCGATGAGGTTGGCCGGACAGGTCGCGTTGGTCGTGGAGGCGGGCAGTCCCCGCCCTGTGAAGCGTTCCGCCTGGAGCGCCCGAGCCGCCGAAACCCGGGCGGCCGCCTCGCGGGAGCCCTCGGCCGGCGCTGGCAGGATCAGGTCGGCGGCCGTGACCGCCGGCACTTCGATGCGCAGGTCGATGCGGTCGAGCAGCGGGCCGGAGATCCGCGCCTGATATTGCGCCATGCAGCGCGCGTTCGGTCCGCGCCGGCAGGCGTAGCCCGGCTCGAGGCCCTGGCCGCAGCGGCAGGGGTTCATCGCGGCGACGAGCTGGAAGCGCGCCGGATAGGTGATCCGATGGTTGGCCCGGGCAATCATCACGGCGCCCGATTCCATCGGCTGGCGCAAACTGTCGAGCACCTGCGGCGAGAATTCGGGCAGTTCGTCCAGGAACAGCACCCCGCCATGGGCGAGGGAGATCTCCCCCGGCCGCGCCCCGAGCCCGCCGCCCACCAGGGCGGCCATCGAGGCGGAATGGTGTGGCTGCCGGAACGGGCGGCGGTTCGAGAGGGCGCCGCCCTTCAGCTCGCCCGCCACCGACTGGACGATGGAGATGTCGAGAAGTTCGCGGGGATTGAGCGGTGGCAGGATCGAGGGCAGCCGCGCCGCCAGCATGGATTTGCCGGAGCCGGGGGGGCCGTTCATCAGCAGGTTGTGGCCGCCAGCCGCCGCGATCTCCAGCGCGCGCTTGGCGCCTTCCTGACCCTTGATGTCGGCGAGGTCCGGGAGCGGCCCGGCCAGCGCGGCGACGGCGGGCTCTGGCCGGGCCATGACCTGGCTGCCCTTGAAGTGGTTGGCGAGCTGGATCAGCGAGCGTGGCGCGAGCACGTCGAGGTCGCCCCCGGCCCAGGCCGCCTCCGGACCCGTGGAGGCCGGGCATATGAGCCCGAGCCCCCGGGCGCCGGCCGCCATGGCGGCCGGCAGCACGCCGTCGACCGCCGTGATGCTGCCGTCCTGGGCGAGTTCGCCCAGCACGCAGTAGCCGGCGAGGGTGTCGGCCGGGATCGCGCCGATCGCCGCCATGACTCCGAGGGCGATCGGCAGATCGTAGTGCGAGCCCTCCTTGGGCAGGTCGGCGGGCGCCAGGTTGATGGTGATGCGCTTGGCCGGCAGCGCCAACCCGGACGCGATCAGGGCGCCGCGAACCCGCTCGCGGGATTCGGCCACCGCCTTGTCGGGGAGGCCGACGATGTTGAAGACCACCGCCCCTGGGATGATCTGAACCTGAACGTCGACCGCGCGTGCCTCGATGCCCTCGAAGGCCACGGTGGCGACACGGGTGACCATCGGCAAGGATTCCTCGCGCCGCAGTCCGGCGCAGCCAAGATGTGCGGGAGAATCATAGGAGGCTCAAGCAGATCGTGAGCCCGCAGGAACTCTGCCGCCGCATTCCTGTTCACAGCCGGAAACAATCGACGCACCGGAGACAGCCATGCGCCTCGCCACATCCATCCTCGCACTGACCCTGGTTGCCGGCTTCAGCTTGGCGGCCCGCGCCGATCAGAAGCTTCCGCCGGACCAGCAGGCGAAGGTCGAAGCCATGCTCAAGCAGGAGGGCTTCACCAAGTGGAAGGAGATCGAACTCGACGACGGAATGATCGAGGTCGATGACGCCATCGACGCCAACGGCAAGAAGTTCGACCTGAAGCTCGATCCGAAGACCATGGCCATCGTGAAGCGCGAGGCCGAGTAGGCGGCGCTTGCGTTCGGCGGACGGCGCGGCCATATAGCCGGCGGGGGGTTGGCGAGGGACGTTTCACTCGCCAACCGGGTCAGGTCCGGAAGGAAGCAGCCCTAACGAGACCGAGCGGGTCTTCGTCCAGCCTCCCACCTTATTCCAGCGCGCGGCAGCCCGATCCCGACACGGCATGGACGCTTCGACCGGCACGCCTGACGACGAGCCGGGCCTGCCCGGGTTCCCAGCGCCGCCCGCCGCGGCAACGCCCTACCGGGTGCTCGCGCGCAAGTATCGCCCGACCAATTTCGGCGACCTGATCGGCCAGGACGCGATGGTGCGCACCCTGGCCAACGGGTTCGCGGCCAACCGCATCCCCCAGGCCTGGATGCTCACTGGCGTCCGCGGCGTCGGCAAGACCACCACGGCGCGCATCCTCGCCCGCGGCCTCAACTATGCCCGCGCCGGCCAGCCCGATACCGGGCCCACCGTGTCGATGCCGGAACTCGGCCTCCACTGCGCGGCGATCATGGAATCCCGGCACATGGACGTGCTGGAGATGGACGCCGCCTCGCATACCGGCATCGACGACGTCCGGGCGATCATCGACGGGATCCGCTACGGGCCGGTCTCGGCGCGCTACAAGGTCTACATCGTCGACGAGGTCCACATGCTGTCCGAGAAGGCGTTCAACGCCTTCCTGAAGACGCTGGAGGAGCCGCCGCCCCACGCCAAGTTCGTGTTCGCCACCACGGAGATCCGCAAGGTTCCGGTGACGATCCTGTCCCGCTGCCAGCGGTTCGACCTGCGCCGGGTCGAGGCGCCGACCCTGCACGCGCATCTCGCGAAGGTCTGCGCGGCCGAGGGCGTCTCCGTCGAGGACGAGGCGCTGGGCGCCATCGTCCGCGCCGCAGAAGGATCCGTGCGCGACGCCCTCTCGCTGCTCGACCAGGCGATCGCCCACGGCGCCGGCACGATCACTGCGCAGAGCGTGCGCGACATGCTGGGTCTCGCCGATCGCGCCCGCATCCTCGACCTGTTCGAGGCGGTGATGCGCGGTTCGGTGCCGGCGGCCTTCGCGGAATTGCGGGCGCAGTACGATTCCGGCGCGGACCCCTCGGTGGTGCTCTCAGATCTCGCGGCCTTCACGCACCTCGTGACCCGGCTCAAGGTGGTGCCGGAGACCGCCGCCGATCCGACGCTCAGCGAAACGGAGCGCGTCCGGGGCGCCCAGTTCGCCGATAAGCTCTCGATCCGCGCCCTGTCGCGGGCTTGGCAGATCCTGCTTAAGGCGATTCCCGAGGTCCAGGCAGCCCCGCGCCCGCTCGCGGCGGCCGAGATGGCGATCGTCCGCCTCGCCTACGCGGCCGATCTTCCGACCCCCGACGAGGCCCTGCGCCAGCTCAAGGCCGAGGCAGCCGCCGCGCCCACGGACGAGACCCCCGCCGTGTCGGCGCGGCCGCCGCTGCCGCCGATCCCGGATCTGCGCGGCGGTGGCTCGGCGGCGCTGGCGGCTTCGCCCCGAACGATGCCGGCGGAGCTCCCGCCCGTGGCGGTCCCGACAGCGGTGAGCGCCCCGGCCCCGAGACCGGCCCCCGTCGCGCCGCCGTCCCCGCGCCTCGGCCGGTTCGAGGACCTCATCGCCCTGGCCGATGCCAACCGCGACATCCTGCTTCGGACCGCGCTGGAGCGGGACATCCACCTCGTGCGCTTCGAGGAGGGTCGGATCGAGTTCCGGCTCGCTCCGGGTGGCCGTCCGAGCCTCGCCACCGACCTCTCCGCCGCCATCGAACGGTGGACCGGACGGCGGTGGGCGGTGGCCCTGTCCAAGGAAGAGGGCGCGCCGACCCTCGACGCCGCGGCCCGTGCCGCCACCGAGACCCGTCGGGAGAACGCCGCCGCCGACCCGTTCGTCCGCGAGGTCCTGACGCGCTTCCCCGGCGCCGAGATCGTCGACGTGCGAGAGACCGCCTCGGAGGCCCTGCCTATGGGCGAGGCTGAGGCTCTCGGAGACGATGAGGCCCCCCGGCTCGACGGCGCCGAGGACGACGCCTGAGGCGCCATCCGGCACGTGGTAGCGCGGCGGCGGTCCCATACCCAGATCAGATCAGACAACGAACCGGAAAGAGAGCCGCATGCGCGACCTGATGGGCATCATGAAGCAGGCTCAGGCCATGCAGGATAAGATGGCGAGCCTTCAGGCCGAGATGGACGGCCTCGAAGTGACCGGCGCCTCGGGCGGCGGCTCGGTGCGGGTCACGATGACGGCCAAGGGCCAGATGAAGGGTGTCAGCATCGACCCGACCCTGATGGTCGCGGACGAGCGCGAGATCCTTGAGGACCTGATCGTCGCCGCCTGCAACGACGCCCGCGGCAAGGCCGACGCGACGATGCAGGAGCGCATGGCCGAATTGACCAAGGGCCTGCCCCTGCCGCCGGGGATGAAGCTGCCGTTCTAGGCGCGCGATCGGGACGGGACGATCGAATCCGTCGCCGTCTTTGCGAGCGCAGCGAACCAATCCAGAAGCGCCACGCTTGCCGACGACCCGCGGCCCTGGGTTGCTTCGCTGCGCTCGCAAAGACGGGCGGGGACGGGCGGCCCTGCGGGCCGCCCGGTCGCGTTTTCAGGCCGCGATCGCCTGTGCGGTCGGCCCGGCGGCGCGCACGTCGGCGTCGACATGGCCTTCGAACCGCTTGAAGTTGTCGTCGAACATCTTCACCAGCCGCGCCGCCGTCTCGACGAAGGCCCCCTTGTTGGCCCAGGTCTTCACCGGGGTCAGGATGTGCGGCTCGACGCCCGGTACCGAGACCGGCACCGCGAACCCGAAATACGGATCGCGGCGGAACTCGGCCTGGGCGAGGGAGCCGTCCAGCGCCGCGCTCAGCAGGCGACGCGTCACGCGGATCGGCATGCGCCGGCCGGTGCCGACGCCGCCGCCGGTCCAGCCGGTGTTGACGAGCCAGCAATCGACGCTGTGCTTGGCGATCAGGTCACGGAGAAGGTTTCCGTAGGTGCTCGGGTGCCGCGGCATGAACGGTGCACCGAAGCAGGTAGAGAAGGTCGCCTCCGGTCCGGTCAGGCCGCGCTCGGTGCCCGCCACCTTCGCGGTGTAGCCCGACAGGAAGTGGTACATCGCCTCGGCGCCGGTGAGCTTGGCGATCGGCGGCATCACCCCGAAGGCATCGCAGGTCAGCATCACGATGTTCTTCGGATGCCCGGCCCGGCCGGTGGCGCTGGCATTGGCGATGAAGTCCAGCGGATAGGCGCAGCGGGTGTTCTCGGTGAGCGAGGAATCGTCGAAATCCGGTGCCCGCGTCACCGTATCGATCACCACGTTCTCCATCACCGTGCCGAAGCGCTCGGTGGTGGCGTAGATCTCCGGCTCGGCGTTGCGCGAGAGGCGGATGGTCTTGGCGTAGCAGCCGCCCTCGAAGTTGAAGATGCCGGAATTCGACCAGCCGTGCTCGTCGTCACCGAGGAGCTGGCGGGAGGAATCGTTCGACAGGGTGGTCTTGCCGGTACCGGAGAGGCCGAAGAAGATCGCCGAGCCGCCCTCGGCGTCGAGCGCCGCGTTGGCCGAGCAATGCATCGGCATCACGCCCTTACCCGGCAGGATGAAGTTCAGGTAGGTAAAGACCGACTTCTTCATTTCGCCCGCGTAGGCGGAGCCGCCGATCAGCACGAGCTTCTTCGTGAAGTCGATGGCGATCACCGTCTTGGACCGGCAGCCATGCCGGGCGGGATCCGCCTGGAAGCTCGGCAGATCGATGATCGTCATGTCCGGCACGTAGGACGCGATCTCGGAGCGGTCCGGCCGGATCAGCAGGTTGCGGATGAACAGCGAGTGCCACGCGAACTCGGTGAACACCCGGGCCTTCACCCGGTAGGCCGGGTCGGCACCGCCGTAGAGATCCTGTGCGAACAGCTCCCGGCCCTCGGCGTGCTTCAGGAAATCCTGGCGCAGGGCCTCGAACTGCTCCGGTGTGATCGCGCCGTTGTTGTCCCACCAGACTTCGGCCTCGGTGCTGGCATCCCGGACCAGGAACTTGTCCTTGGGCGAGCGGCCGGTATGACTGCCGGTGGTGGCTACCAGGGCGCCGCCGCGGGCGAGCTGCGCCTCCTTGCGGGACAGGGCCTCCTCGTAAAGACGCGGAGCCTCGAAATTCCAGTGGACGGCCTTGAGGTCACGGAAGCCGGCAGCATCCGCGCCGTGGGCCGCGTTGTGATCACCGATGTTGGTCAAGATCGTATCTCCCGGGCCCCTGTTCGACCGTCGACGCGACTGAGCCGGACGGGTGCACCGTCCGGATTTGCCCGGGGGACGTCCGCGCGGTCGTACAGGTCCGCCGCGCGCAGGTTCACCGTTCCCCGGCCGCTTCCCGTCCCACTCTCGAATGAGGCGGCGAAGCTTCGCTGTCATTATGGGCTCCGCCAGGAGCCCGCAACGTGGACAAACAGGTTAGACCGCAGTCGTGGACTCAGGAACCCAAGTCTGTAAGCAGTTCCGTTCGTCGCGCAGCATGCTGCAATCGACGGAGCGGCTCTGGAATACCCATATACCACACACGGGTGCCTGGACCCTTGCGCGCCGCCCGGCGGCGTCTATGCCCGTCCGGACGACCAGTCCTTACCTCGCCCCAGAGGCACGATGCCCCAAGCCGTCGCCGGCCCCGAGATCGAGCGCCTGATCCAATTGCTGGCCCGCATGCCGGGCCTCGGACCCCGCTCGGCGCGGCGGGCCGCCCTCCAGCTCATCAAGAAGCGCGATACGCTGCTCGGGCCGCTCGCCGACGCCATGCGGGTGGCCGCCGACCGCATCATCGTGTGCTCAAGCTGTGGCAATGTCGACACCTCCGACCCCTGCACGATCTGTCGCGACGCCGAGCGCGACCCGACGACGCTCGTGGTGGTGGAGGATGTCTCCGATCTCTGGGCGCTCGAGCGCTCCGGCGCCGTGAAGGCGCGCTACCACGTGCTCGGGGGCGTCCTATCTGCTCTGGACGGCGTGCGGCCGGAGCACCTCAACCTCGCGAGTCTCGTGGACCGCGTGGCCCGGCCCGAGGTGAGCGAGGTCATCCYGGCACTCAACGCCACCGTCGACGGGCAGACCACCGCCCATTACGTCACCGAGTCGATCCGCCATTGCGGYGTGAAGGTGACGCGCCTCGCCCACGGCGTACCGGTCGGCGGCGAACTCGACTATCTCGACGAGGGCACCCTGTCGGCGGCGATCCGCAGCCGCACGGCATTCTAAGGTGCGAGAACCCGCATCGATCGGGCATTTGACCGGTCCACGGCCGCATCCTATTCGACGCTGAGCCCGGACCCGTGCCGGCGCCTTCCCTGCCGGTTTCCGCCATGACCATCCGCCCGCTCGTCATCCTTCCCGATCCCGTCCTGCGCCTGGGTTCCGAGCCGGTCGGCCCGATCACCGGCGAGATCCGCACCCTGGTCGCCGACATGTTCGAGACGATGTACGACGCCCCCGGCGTCGGGCTGGCGGCGATTCAGATCGGTGTGGCCAAGCGCGTCGTCACGATCGACACGTCGAAGGAGGAAGGCGTCCGCGACGGGCGGGTCTTCATCGACCCCGAGATCGTCTGGTCCTCGGAGGAGATGCGGGTCTACGACGAGGGCTGCCTGTCGATTCCGGACTACTACGCCGAGGTCGAGCGGCCGGACCGGGTGCGCGTGAAGTTCCGCGACCTCGACGGCAAGGAGCAGGAGATCGAGGCCGGCGGCCTGCTCGCGACCTGCATCCAGCACGAGATCGACCACCTCAACGGCGTGCTGTTCATCGACCACCTGTCGAAGTTGAAGCGCGACCGGGTGATCAAGAAGTTCACCAAGGCGGCCAAGCGCGACGCGGCCTGACCCGGCCATGCGCGTCGTCTTCATGGGCACGCCGGACTTCGCGGTCCCGACGCTCGCGCGGCTCGCACAGGACGGGCACGACATCGCCGCCGTCTACACCCGCGCGCCCGCGAAGGCCGGCCGCGGCATGAGCCTGCGCCCCTCGCCGGTCCACGCGCTCGCCGACACGCTCGGCGTGCCGGTCCTGACGCCGACGACGCTGCGCACTCCGGAGGCGGCCGAGACCTTCGCGGGCCATGGGGCCGACGTCGCCGTGGTGGTGGCCTACGGAATGCTGCTGCCGCAGGCGATCCTCGACGCGCCGAAGCACGGCTGCCTCAACCTCCACGGATCCCTGCTGCCGCGCTGGCGTGGCGCGGCGCCGATCCAGCGTGCCGTGATGGCGGGCGATGCCGAAAGCGGCGTCGGCGTGATGCGGATGGAGGCGGGGCTCGATACCGGTCCCGTGGCGCTGGAGGCCCGGCTTCCGATCGCGCCAGGCATGACGGCGGGCGCGTTGCACGACGCGCTGATGCCGCTCGGAGCCGACCTGATGGCCCAGGCCCTCGCCCGGCTGGAGGCGGGCACGCTGGCCTTCACGCCGCAGCCGGAGGGCGGCGTCGTCTACGCGCACAAGATCACCAACGCGGAGGCGCGGATCGACTGGTCCCGGCCGGCCGTCGAGGTCGCCAACCGGATCAATGGGCTGTCGCCGTTCCCCGGCGCGTTCTTCGAGATCGATCTCGGCAAAGGGCCTGAGCGCGTGAAGGTTCTGCGCGCCGACCCGGCGGAAGGCGCGGGCGAGCCGGGCACGCTGCGCGATGCCGAAGGCACCATCGCCTGCGGGGACGGCGCTGTGCGGCTGACTGA
>NZ_JBFUGA010000046.1:0-43289 GCF_056403155.1 Methylobacterium sp. P3_A11 | reverse complement strand
CACCACGATCATCGACGGCGCCGGCGAGAAGTCCGACATCGAGGGCCGCATCTCGCAGATCAAGGCGCAGATCGAGGAGACCACCTCGGACTACGACCGTGAGAAGCTGCAGGAGCGTCTGGCCAAGCTCGCGGGCGGCGTCGCGGTGATCCGCGTCGGCGGTTCGACCGAGGTCGAGGTCAAGGAGAAGAAGGACCGCGTCGACGACGCCCTGCACGCCACCCGCGCGGCGGTCGAGGAAGGCATCGTCCCGGGCGGCGGCACCGCGCTGCTGCGCGCCATGGCGGCCGTAAAGGCGCTCTCGAACGACAACCCCGACGTCCAGGCCGGCATCAAGATCGTCCTCAAGGCCCTCGAAGCCCCGCTGCGCCAGATCGCGCAGAACTCAGGCGTCGAGGGCTCGATCGTGGTGGGTAAGATCCTGGCCGACAGCTCGGAGACCTTCGGCTTCAACGCCCAGACCGAAGAGTATGTCGACCTGCTCCAGGCCGGCATCGTCGACCCGGCTAAGGTCGTGCGCGCGGCGATTCAGGGCGCTGCCTCGGTCGCCGGCCTGCTGGTGACCACCGAGGCGATGATCGCCGAGGCGCCGCGCAAGGAGGCTCCGGCCATGCCCGCCGGCGGCGGCATGGGTGGCATGGGCGGCATGGATTTCTAACCGGCCGAAACAGGTCCGTAGCGCTCTCCGGCACGCCGCCAGACGGATCGTCGGGGGGCGCTTCGGGGCAGGACGCCGTGTTGGATTGACCCGGTCAGGCGATCGACCCGGGATCTACGGTTCGCTCGGCGCAGGCGTCGGGTTCATGACGGGGATCTGGTGCTCGGTCGTGAGCGTGCTTCCCGTGCCCAGACGCAGTCACGTCGTTCCTGCGCGTGAGCCCGAGGTCCTCGTTGACTCGAGCAAGTCGAACGCCGGACTTCGCGCGACAGATCCTTGCGGCCGACGCTACCGGGCCGCCAGAGGGCTGAATGGATGGTCGGCACGGTCGAGCGGATCGTCGCCGAGTCTCGGGCCTGACTTGGTCTCGGGCCTGCCTCGGGAGCCGAGATCTCGCTCCGGGACGAGAGTCTCGAGCGCAAAGCCGCGCTCACCGATCGGGCGTCGGCTCGTCCTCAAGCAGGGCGATCGCGGTCGCGATCGGGCCGTCCGGCGGTCCCACGTGGGCTATGAAGCGTGCCCGCGACCAGAGTTCGACCCGGTCTCCGTCGCTCAGGTAGAGGGCACGTTCCGTCGCGTCCGCGTCGGTGGCGGCCTCGATCGGGATGGTCGACCTGACGCTGCCATCCGGCGCGAACCGGTAGGCCCGGTACGGCGAGAGCGCGCAGGAAGAGGAGCGGCCGTTCGGGAAGCTCACGACGTCTGCCATTCGCGCCTGCCCGCTCCCGTTGCGACGACCCGCCCCAGCTATTGGAACGCGAGGCCCTCGATCCGCCGAAGCCGGCATCCTGCGCCTCCCTGCGCGGCAATGATAGCCCCGATGACGGGGCCGCCCGAGCGAACGCCGGCAACGCCGTGAAGGCCCATGCGATCGCCCGCTAGCGTCATCGGGGTGATCCAACGTATGGAACGGTCGGCCGATACGGCCGGTTCGAAGCTCACGGCACGCCGCGTTGGCGTGCCGGCGACCAGGGTTATTGCTATGGCTACCGGCACTGTGAAGTGGTTCAATGAGACCAAGGGCTACGGCTTCATCCAGCCCGACGACGGCGGCAAGGACGTGTTCGTCCACATCTCGGCGGTCGAGCGGGCTGGGATGCGCAACCTGATCGAGGGGCAGAAGGTCTCCTACGACGTCGAAGCCGACCGGCGCAGTGGCAAGGAGAGCGCCGCCAACCTGAAGGGCGCCTGAGCCTTCCTTGGTCGGGATCGCGGCACGTGCCGTCGTCCCGCATCGGCTGACTCAAGTCCGCCGACCCTCATCGCCGCGAGCCACGTTGCGTATCGGCTCGCGCCGATGAACCGATGACCTGTCTGTCCCCGCGCGCCATCGATGTCACCGCGCGGGGATCGCTCCGCCCCGGCTCACCAGGGTGGCATCCCGGTCGGATGCCTGCCACACCGGCAACGACCCCTCCCGAACGAACATGGCGAACGCCTCGACCACCTCCGCTTGGTCGAAGGCTTGCGCCCCGTCCGCGGCGCGCCCGACGATGCAGGCTGCGTCGGGCGCCTCTGCGATCGGTGGCCGGCTCTCCAGCGAGAACACCACGCCCGACCGATCCGGTCTCAGTTCATCCGGCAGGGCTCCAATCTTACGCCACAGGCAGTGCCAGCGGGCGCAGGCCTCCGGGCGCTCGGGATAGATCCCGCACGCCGTGCCGGTGTTGTGGCGGCACAGGATCCCCGCGGGCTTGTGCAGGGCCTTGATCTCCAGGACCCGACAACACACCGTGCACGGGCCGCATGATCGGCCCCGCGCGAGAGCGGCGGTCTTGTGTGGGGCGTCCACCGGGCGATCGCCTTGCCCATGAGGCTTCTTGATGATGGGTCGGTCCTCGGTGTCACGTCGTCGCGGCCTGACGCGGGGGGCGAACGTCACGGCCGTCGGACGATACCACGTCCGCGATCCGGCCGCGGCCTGGAGTGCCTCGGGCCGCGCGCGGATCGAGGTCTCGACAGCGACCTCGGGCTCATGCGCAGGAACGACGTGACTGCGTCCGCGCCCTAGGCGGCCCGAACGGTGGCCAGGAAGCGGGCGACCTGCGTACCCAGGTGTTCCGAGTGCTGCGACAGCTCGGACGCGGAGGCCAGGACCTGCGTGGCCGCCGCCCCCGTATGCTCGGATGCCTGCGCCACGCCCGCGACGTTGGCCGTGACCTCCCCCGAGCCGGTCGCGGCTTGGCTCACGTTGCGCACGATCTCCTGCGTGGCTGCGCCCTGCTCCTCGACGGCTGCCGCGATGGTGGATGCGACGGCGTTCATCTCCCGGATCCGGCCGGTGATGCCATCGATCGCCGCCACGGACTGCAAGGTCATTGCCTGGATGCGGGTGACCTCGCCACCGATCTCCTGCGTCGCACGAGCCGTCTGCTCGGCCAGCGCCTTCACCTCCGCGGCGACCACCGCAAAGCCCTTGCCCGCCGGACCGGCCCGCGCGGCCTCGATGGTGGCATTGAGGGCCAGCAGGTTCGTCTGGCTCGCGATGTTGCTGATCAGGCCTGTCGCCTCGCCGATCCGCACGGACGCGGTCTGAAGCGCATGCACCAGGTCCGTCGTACGGAGCGCTTCCGTGTCCGCGGCTCGCGCCAGCTGGGCCGAGCCACTCACCTGCCGGGCGATCTCCTCCACCGATGAGCCGAGTTCCTCGGCGGCCGCGGCGACCGTACCGATGTTGGTCGAGGTTTGCTCAGCCGCCACCGCCACGGTCGTGGACTGGCTCGCAGTCTCGGCGGCGATCCCGGCCATGCTCTGTGCCGTCGCCTGCAACTGGGTCGCCGCCGACGTGACGCTTGCGACGATGCCGCCGACCGACCGCTCGAACCCGTCTGCGATGCCGAGGAGCGAGGCCTTGCGCTCCGCCTCGGCCGCCGCTTTGGCTTCGACCGCTTGCCCCTCAAGGGCGCGAGCCCGTATCAGGCCTTCCTTGAACACACGGGTCGCCTCGATCATCCGACCGATCTCGTCGGTGCGGCGCGCGTTGGGGACCTGCTTGGTCAGATCGCCCGCGGCCAGCGCGGCCATGACGTCCGCCAGCGCGAGCGCTGGCCGTGCGATCCCGCGGCCGATCAGGAAGGCGATGGTGCCGACCAGAGCGGCGGTGACGAGCAGTCCGGCGAACAGGCTCAGCATCGTCGGGCGCATCTGCGCGGCGGTATCGTTTGCGTACACGCCGGAGCCGATAATCCAGCCCCACGGCGCGAAACCCTTCACATAGGAGATCTTATCGACAGGCTGATCCGCTCCGGGCTTTGACCACTGGTATGGCACGAACCCGGCGCCTGCCGCCTTCACAACCTCGACCATTTCGCGGAACAGGGCCTTGCCGTTCGGGTCGCGCATCTCGCCGAGATCCGTCCCATCGAGCTGCGGTTTGGCGGCATGCATGATCATGCGCGGTTGCATGTCGTTGATCCAGAAGTACTCGCTGCCGGCGTAGCGCAGGGCCTTGATGGTCGCGATGGCGGCGGTCTGGGCTGCGGCGCGCTCCATCCGACCGGCGCGCTCGTGGGCCTCGAAGTGGGCGAGGATGCCGTGGGCGGCCTCGACGAGATCCCGGGTTTTGAGCGCGCGCGCCTCAGTGACAGCGCCGTACAGCCCGTGGGCAGCCAATCCGACGAGGGCGGCGAGACCGATGAGTGCGACGATCGTGATGGCCTGAATCTTGGCGGCGACGTTGAGCTTCATGACTGGGTACCGGCATGATGAAGAGGAGCCGAATGCAGCCCAGTTAAAGATTATCGGGCGCGTCAGGCGGGTTAGACAAATCTATTTCTAAGTCGCTGTTCCGCTACGACTGATTACCCGCATCGTCGAAATCCGGTCGCTTCGCAATAAATTGCCCGCAAAAAATGGACGATATACGCTCATTTCGACCGTGTGCCGGCCGCTTGTGGCCGATTAGAAGGCTTTTGCAACCAAAAAATGCAGTATTCAGATCGAACAATCTGTGACTGATTAAATTGTCGTTCAGTCACCGGCCTCGGAACGCGTGCTCATTCGTCAAATGATTGAGATCCACTGTGACTGCAAACGTAGGTTGAATTCCCGGTGAAAATCGCGTGGTTGTCAACAATCGAGGCGCCTGGTGAAACCGAGAGGGGGGATCGGAGCTGCCTCCGTGCAATTCGCGTCCGGGTCCGCCAGGGGCGCTCATATCGATCGTTGACAGGCGCCGGACCGGATCGCCTTCACGGTGAGGCACAGCGCCCAATTCGGGCCGCGAGCAGGTCCGATGAACGCTGTTTCAGTGCATTGGCCTCTCCGAAGCGGACCGTCGCCACACCACGCGACTGAGACGCTCGACGCCTCCGACCGGCATTTCCGAACATGACTTGGGACGGTCCGTGCGCGTCCGAGTGGATGTGCCTGGAGTCCCTGACCATCGGACCGGATCCTGCCGCCTCTCCTCCGACCTGTCGGACTGGGAGGTTAGGCGGCTCGCGGGCTGACGGCAGTCATGTGGGCGCCGGCGCCGACACCTCGGATGCGGCGCGTCCCATGCGACCTTCTCTCCCCTGCCGGCATCCCTGCTGACGCGGGCGGTTGGGGCCGCATGCCGGACGGGTACCATTCCGCTCTCGCAACCGGCCCGATCGGGGGCGTCCTGTTTAAACCCTGGCACCGTCCTCACGCGCCGGTGTCTGCCCGCGCCGACGCGCCGTGCAGCCGTGGCGCGGAGCGGGACGCAGGCGAGGTCCGGTCAGCCAAAGATCGGCGCATCAAACAGCGAGACGGCACCGAGGTCCTGTCCCGCGACCGCCCTGTAGCGGCCGGTCCCGCCGCCCGCGGGCCTGCCCCGCCTGCGGACGACCTCTCGCTCGAAGGCGATGAACGCCTCCAGACGCCCATCCAGTGCGTAGAACGGGCGGATGTCGATCTCGCACAGGTAGGCTTCGCCGGTCCTGCGGTAGTTCTGCAGGCGTCCCAGGAAGCGGCCCTCGCTCCGCAACGCACGCTGGACCTGCCGCGTGCCCTCCCGGCTCGTGCCCGAACCCTGCAGCATCCGAGGCGACCGACCCAGCACATCGTCCGCCCCATAGCCGCTCATCTTAAGAAACGCGTCGTTCGCGTACAGGATGGTCGGTCCAGGTCTGTCGAGTTCCGCATCGGTGACCAGAACGCCCACGTCGAGCGGGGCGGCGATGTACCGGACGAGATCTTTCAGAGTCATGGCCCGCTCCTCGGCAGCCCGAGGAATATTCAGCATCCATTAACCCCCACTTAAAGGGCATGACAGGAAATATATCACCGATTTTTCGCGTGTGGCCCTCCAAGTTCAGGAGCCATTAGGAACTTACGAATTAAGTCTTCGCAGACTGATCTGATTGCAAAATCATAGCATTTGGCAGGCTCAATCAGAATTCATCGATGACGTTCGGTGTTTTGGAGGGTGTGATGAATTGGATGCGGAAGATCACGCCGGCCGGCGGCGCCAGCGAGATCGCTGCCTTGGCTGCGCTGCGCACCAACGTGATGATCGCCGACGCGGGCATGAACATCACGTACATGAACCCGGCTCTGACGCAGTTCATGCAGGAGGCTGAGGGCGACCTGAAAGCCGAGCTGCTCCGCTTCGACGCGGCCAAGCTGGTCGGCAGCAACATCGATATCTTCCACAAGGATCCATCCCATCAGCGCCGGATGCTGGCGACGCTCGACACGCCGCACGAGGCGACGATCCGCGTCGGCAAGCGCGTGTTCGACCTGCTCGTGACGCCGCTCACGGCCGCCGGGCGTCGCATCGGCTTCGTGGTGGAATGGGCCGACTCGCAGGAGCGGCTGCTCAACCTCGACTACTCGGCGCAGATCGCCGCGATCAGCCGCTCTCAGGCGGTCATCGAGTTCCAGCCCGACGGCACCATCGTCACCGCCAATCACAACTTCCTCGCCCTGATGGGCTACAGCCTCGACGAGGTCCGGGGCCGGAACCACAGCATCTTCGTCGAGCCCGAGAGCCGGGCAGGCCGCGAGTACAGCGACTTCTGGGATCGGCTTCGGAGGGGGAATACCAGGCCGCGCAGTTCAAGCGGCTGGCGCGCGATGGTCGGCCGGTCTGGATCGAGGGCTCGTACAACCCGATCCTCGACCGCCACGGCAAGGTGGCGAAGATCGTCAAGTTCGCGACAGACGTCACCGCCGACGTGATGCGACTCACGGAACTGAAGGTCCTCATCGACGAGAATTTCGCCGAAGTCGATCGCGCGGTGGGACGCTCGAACCGGGAATCCGAGGAAGCGCGGATCGCGGCCGGCAAGACGTCCGACAGCGTCCAGTCCGTGGCCGCTGCCGCCGAGGAGCTTGCCCGCTCGGTCAACGAGATCGCGGCCAGCATGAGCAAGGCGCGCGCGACCAGCGACGCGGCGCACCATCAGACCCAGGCGGCCGGCGCGCTGACGCAGAAGCTGAGCGACACGGCGACGGCCATGAGCGGCATCGTCGGCCTGATCCAGAACATCGCCAGCCAGATCAACCTGCTGGCGCTGAACGCGACGATCGAGTCCGCGCGGGCCGGAGAGGCCGGCCGCGGCTTCGCGGTCGTGGCCCAGGAGGTGAAGAACCTCGCCAATCAGGCCTCGCGCGCCACCGACCAGATCGCCGGCGAGATCGGCAACGTGCAAGCCGTTTCCACCCAGGTGGTCGGATCCCCGCAGACCATTCTGGCCTCGGTCGAGACGATGCGCGACTGCGTGGTGCGCACGGCCGCCGCGGTCGAGGAGCAGAGCGTGGTCACCCAGGACATGTCGGCCAACATGCAGGACGCGGCCGGGGCAGTCGGTGCGATCGCTCAGAACATCGGCGCGATCTCGCAGGCGGTCGGCAGCGTGTCCCAGGCGGTCGAGACCACCAAAGGCGCGGCCCGCGTTCTCGCACGCTGATCGGCGCCGCGGGATCGCGGCTGCGGCCGCGCCTCACGCTGGGACACCGCAAATCCTTTCGTCATCCGACCATCAGAGCGGAAGAAACGATCATGGCCGCCATCCACGCCCTTCCCGTACGGCTCGACGGTGCTGCCAGTCGTCGCCTGATCGCGGAGCTTGAGGCCTGCATCGCAGCGGGCGCCGATCCAGGCCCGCGTGTGCATCAGATCGAGGTTCTACGGCAGTCGCTGCACACGTCGCTTCGCGCACTGTCCGTGGCCTTCGCCTCCGTGGCGGACGCCCTTCCGCCTGACGACCCGGGCCGTCGCGCGGCGGAGATGTCGATCCAGCGCTTCGTTCAGTCGGTCGAGAACCTGATCGCGGATGCAGAGGCGTCGCGGGCGGCACGACCGGGCATCGCGTTGATCCCCGCAGCCTGAGACACCCCGATGGGAGGGGCGACGAGGATGCTTCGGCGGTCCTCGCCGCTCCCTTCGGAGGCGGGTCTCGGCGTCCGCCGGTCCACCGCCGAACGGTCGGCTCGGCGCCCCGCTCCGCATGCAGCCGGGGCGATACTTCGGCGACGTTCCGCTCCACCCGCGCCAGCGATTCCGGTTCGGCCGCCGGCCTCTCGTCCAAGGAATCCGGAACGCGCTTGAGCCCGTCGGCCGAAGCCCGCGGCCTGCCGGCGACCGGGGAGGCCCTGTCCGCGCCGGCGTCGACGGCGCCGGTCACGGTTTCGATCGCCGGGTCGCCGGCGTTGACGATATCCTGCATCACCCCGCTTCCGGCCGCCCGCACCGGGGCGTGGAAAACGGCCCTCTCGCTTCCGAGCCGCTCGGGCTGGAGCGGGGTCCGGGGGCGGACGCCAAGTCTCGGCCTGCCACCGCGCCGGTCTCCTCAGAGACTGACGCCGCGCTGTCGATGGTCGAGGTCACTTCGCGCGTGCCGCTCACGGCTCGAGAGGCGTTGTGCGACCCCTGCGCACGATCTCCTGTGCGGGGGCGCAGTGCGGCTCGAGAGTTGCGGCCACCGCACCGATCTCACGGATGCGTCCTGCGATGCCGCCGCCAAGCCGGCCTCACACGATCTGGTGTCTGTCTTCCGGCCGTCGCAGCGTTGCGTGCACCCTGCCGGTCATGAAGCGCGAACCAGCGACAGGACCGGGCGCGGGGCGGATGCCGGCATCGCCTCGGCCGCCGGAGCGAACCCCGTCGCGACCGGGTCGCCCTTCGGATGGTCCCCGCTGGCGCAAGGCGCCGGAGCCGCACCTTCGATCCGCCGAATGAGGGCCGCGACCTCGGAGGCCGGACGCGCAGGGCTGTAGAGGAAGCCCTGCGCGATGTCGCATCGCTTGTCCCTGAGGACGTCGAGTTGCTGGCGCGTCTCGACCCCCTCCACCGTCACGTTCATCGACAGGGCACGCGCCATCCGGGCGATGGCCTCGACGACCGCGATCTTCTCGGGGCGCCCCTGCAGGTCGCGCACGAACGAGCGGTCGACCTTCACCTTGTCGAACGGGAACTCGGTCAGGTAGCTCAGGCTGGAATAGCCGGTGCCGAAGTCGTCCAGCGCGATGCGGACGCCCGTCGCGCGCAGACGCTTCAGGTTCTCCAGCACCTCCGGCCCGTGGTCGAGCAGCACCGACTCGGTGATCTCGATCTCCAGCCGCTCCGGGGCGAGGCCGGTCTCGCGGAGGACGGCGGCCACCTCCGCGTGGAAGCTCGGCATGCGCACATGGATGGAGGAGATGTTCACCGCGACGTGCAGGTCGGGCCAGGTGCGGGCGTCCGTGCAGGCGCGGCGCAACGCCCAGCGGCCGATCTCGACGATGAAGCCCGTGGCCTCGGCGATGGGGATGATCTCGCCCGGCGAGATCCAGCCATGCCCGGCCGTGTTCCAGCGCAGGAGCGCCTCGAATCCGGTGACCCGGCCGCTCCGCATGTCGACGAGGGGCTGGTAGTGCAGCTCCATCTCGTCCGCCGCCAGGGCGGCGCGCATGTCGAGATCGAGCTGGCGTTGGCGGACGACCCGCGCCTCCAGCGAGGGGTCGAAGGTGCGCCAGCGGCCCTTGCCATCGGCCTTGGCGGCGTAGAGGGCGAGGTCGGCGCGCATGAGCAGAGTCGTCGGCTCGATGGCATCCTCCGGCACGTAGGCGATGCCGACGCTGACCCCGACCTCAAGCTGGGCCTCGTCGATCCGGAACGGGCGACACAGCGCGGCCACGATGCGCGAGGCCAGATCCTCGGCCTCGACGCGTCCGACGTCACGCACGACCACCGCGAACTCGTCGCCGCCGAGCCGGAAGACGCCGTGCGGTTCTCCGATCGCGCGCAGGCGCACGGCGACCTCCTGCAGGAGCCGGTCCCCGACCAGGTGGCCGCGGGTGTCGTTGACGGCCTTGAAGCCGTCGAGGTCCAGGTAGAACAGGGCGCTCCGGCGCTCGGCCGTGGTGCGGATATCGCGGCACAGGGCGACCAGCGCCTCCTGGAAGCCGCCGCGGTTGGGCAATCCCGTCAGGTTGTCGTGCCCCGCGAGGAACGCGATGCGGGCCTGCGCCTCCCGGCTCTCGGTGGCGTCCGAGCCCACGCCGCGGTAGCCGGTGAAGGCCCCCTGCGCGTCGCGGACGAGCTTGCCGTTGAGCGTGAGCCACCGCGTGCCATCGGCCGTCTGCAGGCGGACGGTCCGGTCGCGGAAGGGCGCGCGCGCCTCCATGGCGGCGGCGACCGCCGCGGCGTCCGCATCGCCGCCGTCCGGATGGGCGAACGTCCGCAGAAGGGCCGGCAGCGTCCTGTGGCGCAGGCCGGCGGCGTCGACGCCGAGCAGGGCGGCGACCGCCGTGCGGGCCTGTCGGAGCCGACCGGCCGTGTCGGTCTCCCACAGCCAGTCGCTCGTGCCTTCGGCGAAGTCCTTGAGGAGGAACCCGATGGTCTCGCTCTGCGTCTGCACCATGACCCGGTCGCGGATGCGCTGGTAGGCGTGCCGGCACATCCGGCGTGCGCTGACGAACACGAAGGCCGCATAGATCGCCAGAAGGACCCCGACATACGGCCCGACCGGACCCTCGCAGCCGGCGAGCCCGACGAACGTGCCGACCACGACGGGCGCCACCGCAAGCACCGCCAGGGAAAAGATCGAGCCCGCGACGTAGGCATGCGAGATCAGGGCGGCGCAGACCGCGCCGACCACGATCCGATAGGCGTTGTCGAGGGTCGGCAGCAGGACCGCCGGCATGCTCGCCCAGGCGAGGCCGCGCCCGAGCGCGAGCGCGTGAAGGACGAAGAAGGCTTCCCGGGCGCGCGCACCGTCGCCGAGCCGGCCGCGGTAGCGCCGCAAGGCAACCATGGCCGCCATGCAGAGGGCGGTCACCGCCGCGGCGAGGCCGGCGAGGTAGGCGTGCGGAACGATGTCCCAGAAGATAACGGCCAGCGCCAGCACGACGGCGGCCTGGGTCACCGCCGAGTATCTGCCGAGCTGGAGCGTCTCGGCGAGCATCGCCGCGCGCGTCGCCGCGCGCTGGCGGGCGTCCTCGTCCTGAACGAGTGCGCTGTCGTCGGCCTCAGCCGGCAGGATGATCTCGCTCATGGCGGTCCACCTCTACGCGGCCATCGGCGGCGCGCCGCGATCGGGCGATCCCGGACGTGCGGCGGGGCATGCGCGGGAACGCGCCCGCATCGTCGATCGCAAGCCCGAAGGTCGCCTCGATCCGTCCTTCCGCGGGCCGCCATGGGCGGACGCCACCTGGCCGTCGGAGCCGCACGCGACCGATGCCCGCACGGGATCGAGCGCGTCGAGCCCGACCCCGAGATCAATACTTCGAATGAGCATGTGATATCCCAATGCTGAAGGGAGCCTTCGCCGCTCTTTCTGTGAATATAAAATTCCCACGCTGCCAGAGCCTCAAAGCGGTCCATGAAACACGCGCGTATTCGCCGGTTTGTCGGACTGATTTTCTGTCTTTTCGGAGCCTTGCCGGCGTGCCGGGTCTGGATGGCGGTTTTTCTTCCATCGGCGACCATCGTCACTAACTGAGCTCAGGCCATTCGTTGCCGAGATATGAACTTGGTCTCGGCACGGCCGCGATGCTGTTCGTGCGCCGCCCTTTCGCCCTTACCTCCTATTCCGCGAGCGAAAACCTTCCGGTATCGGCTCCGTGTGACCCGATGCGTGCCTTTTTAACGATCCGGACACCGTGGCCATGGCATGAAGATATCCACGACCTGCGGGGCTGGTGACGGACGGAGAGACGATGCCCACACGGACTCTGATGCGGCGCCAGGGCTCCGCCGAGGCCGGCGCGGCGCCGCGCCCGATCTCCTCACGCCACTTCCTCAAGCTGATCGAGGACACCGGCAAGGTCGGATTCTGGTCGGCCGACCTGCGCTCGGAACGGCTGGAGGCTTCGCCGGGCCTCTATCGCATCCTGGGCCTGGACCCAGCCTCCGACATGACGTTCGGCTTCGGCCTCGACATGATCCACCCCGAAGATCAGGCTGCGCACGGCGACCAGATCGCGGTGCTGCGCTCCGGTCAGCCGATCAGCCGCGAGTTCCGCATCGTCCGGCCGGACCGGACCCAGCGCTGGGTGCTGCACCATGCCGAGGTCGTCCTCGGGTCGGACGGTCTCCCGAGTCAGGGCGTGGGCGTCGTGTTCGACGTGACCGTGCAGCACGACACCATGACCGCGCTCATGCAGCGCCACGACCGGCTGAACGCCCTCATCGCCGCTACGGCCTCGGTCTTCTGGGTCAACAAGGCCAACGGCGAGCCCAGCGAGATGCCGCAGTGGATGGCGCTGACCGGCCAGACCCACGCGCAGATGAAGGGCCTGGGCTGGCTGGATGCCATTCACCCCGACGATCGCGCCCGCACCCTCGCGGCCTGGACGACGGCGGTCGAGCACACCGAGCCCTACAATACGGATTACCGCGTGCTCTGCGCGGACGGCATCTACCGCTGGTTCAACGCCCGCGGCGCGCCGGTCCTGAACCGCGACGGGGCGGTGCGCGAGTGGGTCGGCGTCTGCCTCAAGGTGGCGGGCCGTACCCGCTACGGTGCCCCGTCCTCCGCGACCGATGCAGCGGTGGCGACCGCCGCGCCCAAGCCGTTCCACGGCGAGGAGCTTCTCACCCCCGGGCAGATCCGGGCGGCACGAGCCCTGACTGGCCTGTCGAAGGACGAGTTGGCCGCGCTGGCCAACGTCTCGGTTTCCACGCTCAACCGGATGGAGGATCCCGCCTCCGCAGTCCGATCGCGCTCCGAGACACTCCTGGCCGTGCGCCGTGCCCTGGAGGAGGCCGGCGTCGAGTTCATCTTCGAGGCGGGCAAGAAGCCCGGCGTCCGCGAGGCGTGACGGCGCGCGGTCGCCAGMGCCGACGCGGGCGGGGTGGTCAGCGGCGGGGGCTGGGTCGGGTTGCCCGACCAGCCCCGCCCCGAGAGAGTTCCGTTAAGCGACACGGTGATGGCACCCAAGGGTAGTCAAGCGCTGCGCACCTTTCGCGAGGGGCTGGCCGAGAAGGCCCACCGTGCGCTCGAGGGCCACATGGACGCTCTCGATCGGACAGCCGCGTTCGCGGACGCCCGGGATGACGAATTTCCAGGCTTTGCGCCGAGCACCGAAGAGGATGCCTGAAATGATCGAGCAGACCGCAACTCCTGCCGCCGAGCCTGAGGTCGACGACGCTCGGGAACGGGCCATCGTCGAGGCGACGGGTCACCGCCGCCAAATCGGCCGCTGCCGCGAGATGGAGCGATACGGCATCAAGATGGTCCTCGTGGATGCACCAAGGAAAGGCGATCCCGAGGCGCATGGCTGGACGACGCACTTCTCCACTGGCTCGTCCCTGTTCGGCGTCCCGCTCCGCACGGTGCGATCCGCCGACCGGGCGTCCGGGATCCGGATGAACTCGGAGGATCGCAGATGACCCGGACGCTTTTAGGGGTTCAATCCAGCATGGGGCTTCCGCACCAAGCGGACCGGTTCTGCTGAATCGACCTGCGAACGAGCCTCGATCCGATGCGACATGCGACCGACGCCCATCATGGATTGAAGCTTCGCGGTCACGCCGATCAGGACCAGCAGTCCCATCACCAGCGCGAAGACGGTCAACGTGTGCCGGATTGCGTCATCGTACTGCCGCCCGGCGTAGATGATCAGCCAGCCCACGCCGACGAACGCTGAGGCCGAGATCAGCGGGATCATCGGATCGAACATCGCGGCATCAACGGCCAGGGCTTTAGTCGGGTTCAGCGGCTCGGCGTCGCGCCCCTCCCGGCGAGCGAGGAGGGCGTCGCGGCATGAATGACTTAGTCGGTGCCTCCGCGAGCGATCCCGACTTGGAAGCCGCCAGGGCGTGTCATTGCTTGAGCCAGTCGAGGGCTGCAGCGCGGGAAAGGACGCCTATGAAGCTGGCGGTGGTTTTCTCGTAGCGGGTTGCGATRGCACGCCATTCCTCGAGCCTGGCCCAGAGGCGCTCGACCTGATTGCGGTTATTGTAGATCCAGTCCGGGAAGGCGGCGGGGGCCTCGTGGCGCTGAGGCGGGATCGCGGGACGCGCACCCATGTCCCAGATGTGCTCGCGGAAGGCGTGACCGGTGTAGCCGCGGTCTCCGACGACCCACTTGGGCACCGCCGGGCAGTTGGTCGAGCAGTGGAACCGCATGGGGCAGTTCATGGGCCTGCCCCGGTGCCAGCCGGAAGGCGATGGCGCGGCCTTGCCCGTCGGCGATCACGCAAGCCTTGGTGCCATAGCCGCCACGCGAGCGGCCAACAGCCTCACGAGTGTCTCGCTCGGCCCCAGATCCCCACTTTTGGCGGCACCGGCCGCCGTCGGGTGCGCGTGAATGTTCGTGCCGTCGAGGAACACCATGCCGAGTTGAACCCCACGCTCCTGCACGAGGCTGAGGAGCCGTTCCCAGGCGCCAGCACGAGACCAGCGGATGAAGATCTGCGCGGGCCGCCACCAGGGACCCAGATCCTCCGGAATGGCCCGCCATTTGGCCCTGTTCTGATGCCGCCAGAGAATGGCCGAGAGCGTGCGTTGCAGGTCCTGCGGTGACGTCTTGGCCTTCGGCCGGCATGCCTCGACCAGGGGCTCCAGCTCAGACCATTGCGCGTCGCTCAGCATCATCCTTCTTATCTTGGAGAGAGTAAAACGCGAGCCTCACCAAACCGTTCAGGCGACAACAGGCCCTAAGGGTGGATTTCCGCCAGTCAGCTTCGGAGCTTCGAAAGTTGATAGCTGCCGGTATGGGAGACGTTTGATCTTTGCACCGCAGCCATGCTGAGCCCGCTGGTTTCGCGGCCATGCAGTCGGCAGCGGCGGGATCGTCATAGCCAGCGGCGAACCGCGGCCCTGTAGCGGCGGTAGTCGTCGCCGAACTTCGCTTCGAGATAACGCTCCTCGCGGGCGATCACCTGCGTCTGGATCGCGATCAGCACCAACGGGAGCAGGGCCAAGGCGACCGGCCCGTCGAGGCTGATGGCAAGGCCGGCATAGATTAGCGCCATGCCGAGATACATGGGATTACGGGTCCACCGATAGGGACCGGTCGTTGCAATGAGGGCCGTTGGCTGCGACGGCCGCACGTTGGTGCCTAGCCGCCGGAACAGCCCCGCCGCAGCGAGCATCRTGGCAACGCCGGCGACGAACAGCAGCCCGCCCGTCGCGACCAGCACCCGCCCGTCGATGCCGAACGAGCGAAGGGTGACGAACCGCTCGGTCGTCAGCCCCAACAGCAGCGCTCCCAGATAGATGAGGGGCGGAGGGAAGCGCACACCCGCGCTGTCCTGTTCGATGGTCATGCTCATTCTCCAATCGGTGCCGTCAAACCAGCATCGACTGCTGGGCGAAGATCCCCGCCATCGCACCTTGCGAGGATGCCTGGGTGACCGAGGGCATGCCGGGAGTGGTGAGGTCGCCGGCGGCATAGATGCCGGGCATGCTGGTCTCGCGGCGCTCGTCGACCTTGAGGGCAAGGCCCAGAGGCGTTTCAGCCGTGGCGAGGCCCAGCGTTTCATGGAGGGTTGCGGACGGCTTGTTGCGGGGATGCGCGAACAGGATGTCGACCGCGACACTGCGGTGATCGAGGCTGACAAGCGCGCTATGGCCCCCGGCATTGGCGACCTGCGTGATCCGGCCGTCGACGACGGGGACGTTGCGCCGCTCCAGATCGGCCCGAATATCTGGTGGAATGTCGTGGCCATCGGCGAAGACCGTCAATCTATCGGTCCAATCGTGGAACAGCCGGGCTTGATTGTGCGACTGCCGGCCGGACCAGACGAGACCCCAATGCTGGCCGGCAGCTTCGAAGCCGTCGCACTAGGGGCAGGGCACGATGGACGTGCCCCAGTTTTCGGCAAATCCCGGGACATTGGGCATCTGGTCGACGACGCCGTAGCTGAGGATCAGGCGGCGCGCCCTCAAGGTCTCGCCGTCGCCGGTGTCCACAGAGAAATCGTCGATGGCGCCGGTGACGCTGTCGGCCCGAGCGTTGACCAGCCTGATCGTAGGATAACGCGTCAGCTGCTGCCGCGCCTCGGCCARGATGTCCAAYGGTGGCTTGTGATCGTGGCCGAGCAGGCCRTGCGAGYGGCCWGCGAAGCGRTTGCGYGGCAGGCCGGTATCGAGAACGGCGACCTTACGACAAGCACGGCCGASCTGCAGGGCGGCTGCAAGRCCGGCAAAGYTGCCGCCGATGATGATGACATCATCCATGAGTTGGGCTCCGGGTTGCGGATGGAGTGGCTTGCCCATTTCGGAAACCGCGTGGTATCGTAATTCGATAATTAAGATACCGTCAAGGACTGAAAATAAGGTGACCGGTAAAAGCCAAGGCCGTCGCGGCCGCCCCGCCAACGAGACGCTTGGCCAAACGATCATCGACGCCGCGGGCGAACTCTTTAAGGAGTTAGGTTTTCAAGCGACGACTTTGGACAAGGTCGCTCGGCGAGCGAAAATATCTAAGCTCAGCATCTATCGGCATTTCGAGAACAAGGAGGCACTGTTCAGCGCATCCGTCGCGGCGAACTGCCATCAGTTAGCACCGGTAGCCCTTTTTGAAGGCGTCGACGGCTCGGCTGAAGATCAGCTCATGGTGGTGGGATCATCCCTGCTTCGCACGCTGCTGAGCACAGACGTCCGCAGCGTCGAAGCCATGATCATGACCGACAAGACAAACCAAAAATCGCTAAGTAAAATTTTCTACGACGCCGGATCCGTTCATGTCATGGCTCAAATCGAGGCCCTGCTGCGTCAGATGCATGCGAAGGCGCTTTTGAAAGTGCCCGATCCTTTCCAGTCCGCCCGTTTGTTTGCCGCGCTCATTAAAGGATCCGACCTCTTGATCATCGCACGCTTCGATGAGGCCAGAGCAGAGGACAACACTGAAATCGAAGCCTATTGCCGGTCGGCAGTCGCCATGTTCGTCGCCGCGCATCGCGGCAACGAACATGCGGGCAAATAGCGTCGGTGTAGACCCATGGTCAGTCCCTCCCCCGGTTACGGACGAAGGTCTGCTTCAGGGAATCACTGATGGCTATCCGTGCGACTGACTTGGTTCGATGGGAGGCCGTCCGCTTTTTCGGCGAACCTACTCGGAAGCGGACCTGCTGCTTTCGGCCGGATCCGGCCAGCACCAATGGCCTGCCGAGCATCATGATCGCGTGGGCTTGCGAGGGCCCGATTCGAGGCGGGAGGCGGATAGGATTCAGGCGGCCCTACCGTCCTGGCCCGGTAAACAAGCTGGTGCGACGCAAGGCCCCGGAAGATCTGTCGCAAATCCACGCGCCTGAGGGTCAGCATTTCGGCCCCCTGGCCGGGATCCACCCCCGCCGGAACGGGGATGGGCACAGGGGCGCAATGTGGCTGGTCATCCCCCAGCGCCGGCGACGTGCACGATCAAATGAGCGCTGTCACCCTGTGAGGCATCCACGGCCCGTGCAAGCTCTGTCCTGGCTATGCCGTCCGCAAGCGCCAGTAGGCCGGCGAGCACGAGCACGATCGAGGCGCCACGAAGAACGATGGAGTGGTTGAGCATGGCCGGCGCCCCAAGGACGCTCGAACCATAGCTGAGCCTTCGTCCAACTGCTGCCGCACCATCGCCACAGCAGTACGAAAAGTGAACGACTGTGTCGGGGCCGCGAGCCTGCCTGCGGCCTGAGCCGGTGAACGAGGTGCCGCGCTGAGACGGCGGTATCGAACCGGCCCTCAGGCAAGCGCCTGCGGATGCGGTGATGGAGTTCCGCTATAGGTTTCAAGCTTGAGCAAGCAGCCGGTGTGGGATCGACGGTGCTGAATCTTCAGACTGCCCGCGCCGACGGTTCCCTGTAAGGTTCACTCGGCCGTGACAGGATGGGCAACGCTTCTGCTCCATCGTGTACAAACCGCGCGCGTCAGCGAGGGTGATCAAGCGCTACGTTCCATTCACCTTTACTTCGCGCGTCGGATCGCCAGCCATCAGTATACTCGTTCCGTCGAAGTTGCTGCATCGACCTGCGCTCGAGCGCGCATGCTTGCGCTGCCATGGCTGATGGTCCGTTGCCTTATCCGACGTGGCGGGCCGTCCTTAACCGGGACGGGCGGCAGGGCGCCGCCCCCCCACTTCCTACTGGCCATCGCGGCACGGGCGACGACTGCGCCCGCAACGGCTCAATCGAAACCTTCTGCTGATGCAGCCGCGGCGCTCACAACGCCACATGGCACTGGTCCGGAAGGACACGTCGCGTCCTGCGCGTCATATCCTTGCATGCCGTCCGTGAAGCCGAGGCCGGACCGTCGCGTGAGGGTCGACGCAGCCGGAAAACCGGACACCGCGGAGCCCTGGCCCACGGATTTCGCGTCACTCGGTCTCCGCCAACTGTTCGGCACTGGATGCAACCGTGAAACCCTCGCGGTCGAACACGTTATAGAGGACACAGGCTGGATCGAGCCCGAGGCCAGCTATGTGCCCGACCGCGGCGTCCTTGGCTTCGGCCAACGTGCTGAACGGATCTGACAGCTGATACAACCTCGCTGGCTGATCTTCGCCGTCGATCTGCGCCGCCGGCGTCGTGATCTCGACTGTGTAGGGCATGATTAGGATCTACAAAGCCTAGTGGAATACGCCAAAGAACCACAACAACAGGATAATTGGCAGGGGTATCCCTAGAAGCCACAGCAATCCGCCGCGCATCATTCGCGCCTCCTCAAGGTGTGAAAGTGTACCGAATATCGATCCACTCAGGAGTAGAACGCGGGAGCAGGGGAAAGCGATGCAAATTATCTGCGACTGTGCGCGGGGGCCGGGAACAGAAGCACTTCAAGTGGCCCACACATAACTCTCAGCGTGCACGGACTGCCTCAACCTATCCCCAGCGGTCTTGAGGCCGGCGACGGAGTGCGGACTTTGATCATCCGTCCGGACGGGAGATGGATGGTCCGCATGGCCTCATCTCGCCGGATCATTCCGATTTTTGAATAACGATTGAACGTCGCGGCGTTGTGCCGGGATCAGGCTTGATCCATCGACTAAGCGATTCAGAGATCCGGGATTATTTTGCCAGAAAAGGATCTTTTATTAAAACTGGAACGGATGGTTGCCTCAAGGGATTGCTTGGGTCCAGACAAATTCGGAGCTTGCCATGCGTACCCCCGTCACCGTCGCTCTGCTTGTGACCCTGCTTGGGTCAAGTGCTTACGCTCAGACTACAACGACCGGCTCACCGGCTCCTTCAGATGCGAAGACGAGCCAGCAATCCGGCGGCCAGGAAAGCGTTACGCGCCCGAACACTGATAAGCTTGGCCCGGACGGCAACGCTACTGGCGCCCTCGCGAACGTCAAGCTCGAGAAGGGTGCCAACAGCTTCACGGAGGGAGAAGCCCGGTCACGTCTCGACAAGGCCGGCTTCAAGGACGCCAAAGACCTCAAGAAGGACGATCAGGGCATTTGGCGCGGCACGGCCATGCGCGGTGGGAAGTCCGTCGCCGTGGGTCTCGATTTCAAAGGCAATGTCGCAGCGCAGTGATATTATAATTTTACCTTAAGGATATACATCATGACTCAGCAGACCATCACGGCACTATTCGACCGCTACGAGGACGCGAGCATCGCTGTCGGGAAGCTTGAAGCCGGCGGGATCCCACACGGCGACATCAGCATCGTCAGCAACAACGAAAATGATCGACACGCCGGCATGATCGCGCGTCACGGCGACCATGTGAGCGCCGACACGAAGGAGAAGGCTAAGGACGGCACTGGCGCGGGGGCTACGCTCGGCACCGTGGTGGGCGGCGCAGCCGGATTGCTGGCCGGTCTCGGCTTGATAGCGATCCCTGGGGTTGGACCGGTTGTCGCCGCCGGTTGGCTCGTTGCCACACTGACCGGCGCAGGCGTTGGTGCAGCCGCTGGAGGACTTGCTGGCGGCCTCACAGGAGCGGGCGTCAGCGAGAAAGACGCTCATGCCTATGGCGAGGGCGTGCGCCGCGGTGGCACGCTGGTCACAGTCCGGGCGGACGAGTCACGCGGACCGATGGTGATGGACATCCTGGAGCAGCACGGCTCAGTCGACTTGGACCAGAAGGCGGCCGCTTGGCGCCAAGACGGTTGGACACCGGCAACAGCATCGGATGTCGGCACCTCGGCTCCGATGGGAACGAGCCTTGCCGGAACGAACGCCGGCCGGCGGGGTGTGCGCTCTTACCCCGGCACGGGTAGCGGACTCTAATTCCCGCAGATCGCGAAGAGGCCGGGGATGTTCCCTGGCCGTCCCGAGTTTGCCGAAGGTCCCTCGAATTCAGGGCGCGGCAACGGATCCGCCCCTGATTTCGCAGAGTCGGGGAGCCAGGTTCGTGTTTTGTTTGGCCTGCCTGGGCTTGAGATAGCCGAGCGTCGAGTGGATGCGCTGCCGATTGTGGCAGCGCTCGATGTCAGTGAACGGGTCGCGGAGAGCCTCATCCCGGGTCGCCATCTTCGCTGATGGACGAACGCGACCTTGAGGTTATGGAAGAAGCTCTCCCTTGGGGCATTGATGCTCCTATACCGGTCAAGCCGTTTTTGCGTCGCGCACTGAAGCTCCCCCAGAACAACGATGCCGGTCGATTTCTCGGGCGATGTAGCGCTTCACGCATCGGCGGATCTCGCGAGGCGACTGGCCTTCGTTAGTTCGGCGCTGGATGTATTCCCGAGTTGGCCGATGATACCGCATCCGGACTACAGCGACGCGGTACAAGGCGGCGTTTGCCCGGCGATTACCACCGCGGTTCAGACGATGGCGGCTGATCTTTCCGCTCGATGCCGGCACCGGGCACACGCCGCAGAGTTTCGCGAATGCGGCTTCCGACCGGATCCGCTGGGGATTGTCGCCCAGAACGACGCGCATCTCGGCAATGGTACCGGTCGACACGCCAGGCGCATCCATCAACGCTGGCGCCTGGGTCCGCACCCACTGCTCGAGGACGGCGTCGTGCTCCTTGATCGCGGCATCCAGTACCAGCCATCGATTGGCCAGCGCGCGGAGCGCCAGCTTGGCGGACGCCGTGATGGACACCGGCGCTCCCGGCCGCAAGGCGGCGATCGCGCGGATGAGTGTCATCTTGCCGGTGATGCCGATGAACCGTTCGCGGAGCGCCTGTGGTGCATTGACCAGCAGCGTTTTGAGCGTGACCCTCGCCTGGGTTCGCGCCTTGAGCGCGGTGTCGCGGGCGATCTTGAGGTGACGGATCATCTCGACGGCCCCGTCGCCGAGCTTGGGCTCGTCGGTAGCCTCACCGGCCAAAACGGCCCGTGCGGCCGACTCGGCATCGACGGTGACAGTCTTGCCATAGCGGCGACGGAGCTGCCGGTTGACCCGACCAACGTCGATGACGCGCAAGCCCAGGGCGGTCAGAGCCCGCGTGAGGCCGGCACCGTACGAGCCGGTTCCCTCGATGCCGAAGGCATGCCCGACACCGTGCTCGGCCGCCCAGGCGGCCACCTCGCGATAACCCGCGCTGGTCACCGGGAAGGATGCAGTGGCAAGCCGTGCGCCCAGTCCGTTGATCGCGACGGCGACGTGGACATCCTTGTGCGTGTCGACGCCGATGACGACGGCGTCCGGCGCGATAGCGTGCATACAGGCCCTCCTGGTCGATGGAACCCGAAGGCGATCTGCGAGCGGACAGGACTGTGACGGGACGGCACTCCCTCAAGCTCCTATCAGGTCACGTCTCGTGACGCCCTGGGTGCAGCCTGGAGGGCCGACAGATCAACGCCATGACACGTGGTCAATCGGAAGCACGGGTCGGCCTTCCAGGCTGCACGCACCTTCTCACAGTCGTAGCAGCGGCCGTCGGTTCATGGAGGGCGTCGCCCCCAGGCTGGCAAGCTGCCTCCGGTAGGCCTCTGCCGCGTACGGGCTGCCGCGATCCGCGTGGCAAATGAGCCCTGTGACCGCTCGCAGCCGCTTAACGAAGATGCTGATGGCCTTTTTTGGTACGTCGCGATCCTTGCGCTCAAGCTCACACCGCAGCCGGGCGATCTCAGCGGTCAGATCGGACGAGGATGCGAGCTGATGCGGGACGAACGCTAGGGCGTCTCTGCAAAGGGTTCATAGGTTGCGGGGTCGACTCCATGTGGTCGGGATGCGACGCTTTGAATTGACTGACGCGCAGTGAGAGCCGATCGCCCCGATGCTGCCTTCGCAGAAGCCACGCACGGGCCGGCCTGCGGAGGATCACCGCCAAGTACTCAACGGAACTGCGGCAGGGCGACGGCGTCGCGTGCGAACTCACGCCGCGTCTTCTCCTTCCAACACCTCGCCGCGCAGCCAGGACGTATCAGAGGTGTCCGCGGAATCGAGGGCGGATCACATTTAGACCCGCAAGATCGACCTTGCTGTACAAGGTCTGATCGGATGACCTTGGCAGTGAAATGGGAATGGCGCGCCAGTCCGAACAAAAACGCGAACACCTAAGTCATTGGGCTAGTGAGATATATCCAGTGGTCCTGCCGCTCCGCGTCGGTTTTCCGCCGTTGTGCGCCCTCGTCAAACCGCAACGCGTCCTCCAAAAACGGACGTTCCGCAAAGCGCACATCTCGGTCATTCAGCCTATTCAGGCGAATGCTCCGAAGTGGGCGTAGCAATGGTCGAGGTCGTGGGTCTGAATCGCGCCAACTACAGACCTTCACTTTCGATGGGTTGAGGGTCGGCTCATTCGTGGGAAGCGGACGCTGATTCTGCAGCATGGCGAATCCCGCTTAGAGGCATTGCGAACGTAACCGGCTGGCTCGTGGACCAATAGAGGCTTTTGAACGCCGATCGTGAACGGCACGAGAAACTCGCCAGCTCGCTTTGCGCCGAGATCCAGTTCTGTTTGACATGTTAAATGCTACAAAAATACACAATATCAAATACAAAATCTGTAGTTATGCTGACAACATGAGCGAAACACGCTCGTAGTCGGGATTGCTCATCACTCAGGACCGCGCGACAGCTAAGACCTTACCTTCGAAGACAGTTCCCGATACAGGGATGTTATTGATATTCGCCGGATCGACAGTCAGCGGGTCATTTTCGAGGATGCTGAAATTGGCGAGCTTACCTGGGACGATGCTGCCCATGTCGTTTTCCATGCGCAAGGAGTGGGCGGCGCTGAGGGTCACGCCCTTCAGGGCGCCGAGCCGGCTCGCGCGCTGATCCGGCGCCGCGATGCGCCCGGACACGGTCGTGCGGTTCACCGCGCAATGCATCAGGAACAGCGGCTGACCGGGCGCCATGGGCATGTCGGAGTGAAGCGAAAAGGAAACGCCCGCGCGCTCGATGTCTCCGAGGCGCACCATATTGTTGGCCCGCTCGGGACCGAGGCCGTCCTTCGAATAGGCGTCGGCCAGCGCCCGCACGTAATAGGGGTTGGCGCTGACGATCACGCCGAGCCGCTTCATGCGCTCGAGGAGCGCCCTTGCCCTCGGGCGCGGCGACGTTGGTGAGCACGCGCCGGGTCATCTCCATGGTGATGAGCGGGTAACCGTAGATGTAGGCGTCCGTCGCCAGCTCCAGCGGATCGGCCACCGCGTTGTTGCTGATGATCGGCGCATCCTGAGCTGTACTTTGCGCCCACGCCGAGGGCCGGCTGATGCCGATGAAAGGGATCGTGGCGGCTCCCACTGCGGAGATCCGTCTGGTGACATCCATGCCTGCCTCCTGGGACTGGCCTGCTCAGCCGGACCGCTTCGTGGCAATCCGATGGTTGTCATGCCTTCATCATGGCGCGCTGCCGCAAAGCGGCCTGGAAGATCACCGCTGCTTAGACCGCGCTACCAGCGGCGAAGGCCACGCCGGTAGACGACCCGACGCGGGCCATAAACGCCGCGCCGCACGGCGACCGAGCCCCGTGGCCCGACGCAGCCGGCTCGGTACACGCCTCGGGCACAGACAACGGCATTCGCCTCAATCGGCACGAATGTGACGAGGCCCGCGAGGAGACCAAGCATCGGCAGGACGTATCTCATGATGAGCCTCCGAACGTTTTCGAGGTGACTGTTGCAGCGATACCGGGCCTGAAGGGAGAAATTACGATAGCGGCCTCCGGAGAGGCTGCTTGACCGCTTGGGACGTCAGTTGGGGCGGGCCGCCCAGCCTTGTGATGGCCTATCCGCCGCGATCGCGGGTGCGACGTGGCTACGAAGGTCGAGTTGCGCGGCTGAACGTGGGTCTGGAGGAGCCTTGAGACCTCATCGCCGCCTTGCGGCAGGTACTGGCCCAAGATGCGTAGGACGCGAAAGGTGCCCAGCATCGTAGGGCCGCCATGATTCGGAAGTGAGGTGTCCGCTTTAGCGTGTTAGTCGTCATAAAACGGACCAGCTGCTTTCGGCCAAAGCCGGCCAGCAGCTCTGCACAGCCCTCAAGGCGCTTTGCGGTTCAAGCCGGTAAAGTGGTGCTGATCAGGAGAGAGCCTATGCGAGACATTTCCTTGGGCGCAAGGGTAGCTTCGCCATGCTTGTTCGTACCCCGCATCTGGCGATTCAGTTCAAGGACACCATCCTGCCGCTCGTCTTTGCCACACCGATCATGATCTTGATGATGGAAAACGCAGCTCTGAACGCCACCCGGCAGTTCCTTGAGCCCGGCGAGAGCGCCGTCGGAACGAAGGTCGACGTGAGCCATATGGCGGCGACCCCAGGCAAGCACCGGGTGAGAGCGGAGGCCGAGATGGCGGGCGTGATGGGACATCAGATCCAATTCCGAGCTGCGGCTGGGATGAGGCAGGGCAGATCGGATCTGGGACGCACGAGCGCAGGGTGGTCGACCTGGAGCGACTCGAAAAAAGTCTCGTCGACAAGCGGCCCGCCACATCATGAAGCGTGTGCGCGCCTGTCCGGCTCTGAGGCGGATCGTCTCTGAAGCGGATGTGCGCCTTTTCGGCCAGATTGCGTCACCCCCTGATCGCCACTGCGCGCCGGATCGGACGTTCGGCTTGGCGCCCACTTCAGCCACTCACGCCCGGAATAGAGTTCCAAGGAACTACCGTTCGTGGAGCGAGCGTTTTGCCCGGGGATGAAGTCGGCCTGAGGCTCGATGCGGCGAGAGTGCTGGTCTCGGCTTGCGGCATGGGCGTGAGGTAGCCCACACGCCGCTCCTGCAGCGGCTGGCGTGGGCTTACACCGAAGCACTCGACAGCGTGTCGGCAGGTCGCTTCGGCGGGAACGGCCAGCGCGCCGTTGCATCGAACACTCTCTCAATCGAAAGGCTTTCAACCTCAGTCTGAAGTTAATCCCGCTACTCGAGACGAATTTTCTTCTTTCATAGCCTGCGATTAAATTGCGCTCGACAACGGAGCGTAGAGGAATTTGATCTTGCCTCAGCAATTACATATTCGGGCCGCTCTTGAACAATATTCCTGCCTGTGCAAAGAAGCGGTGTCCGTAAGAGGCGATGCGGGAGAGCCCAGGCTGGCGTGAGCCGGTTATGGCGTCGAGGAGCGACCGCCCCCGGAAGCTCTGAGGCACAATCTCGTATCGTTGGACGATCTGGAGTGCGACGCATCCTGCGTCACTGACGAGCCGCGACCGCCGACGTAACGGTGGGATCGGCCTGCTGGCACCCGCGACAGAGGGGGGCGACCGAAATGCTGAGACGGGCATTTCCTCGCCCGTTTGTCGAGGGATCGCGGTATGTTTCCAGACGACGAAGAATTCGAATTCAGCGCCCCAGACCGCGGCTGGAACTACGAGCCGCCGCGTGCCGATCTCTTCCGGGAGTTCAGGTCACCGGTCTACACGACCGACGCCGACGGCTGGCTGACCTACTACAACGATGCGGCGGCCGACCTTTGGGGCTACCGCCCCGAACTCGGCAAGACGCGCTGGTGCGGGTGCTGGCGTATCTATACGCCTGACGGAAGGCTCCTGCCACTCGACGAGTGCCCAATGGCCGTAGCCCTTAAGTCAGGGCAGCCCATTCGCGGGGTGCAGGCCGTGTTGGAGCGGCCGGATGGTACACGCATCCCGTTCATGCCGTACCCGACGCCGCTTCGAGATCCGTCCGGCAATCTGGTCGCCGCGTCCAACGTCCTTCTCAAGATCACGAACCTGAACGAGTCCGACCCGATCGATCTTCCAACCGAGCAATGGGCCGACCCGGTGCTGGGGATGCGGGTAGCAGCTCTCCCTCTCGACGACCTGACAGGCTCACTCCAGGCCACCTTGGCTGCCTTGGCTGACGTCGAGTTCATCTACCAGGTCGACTGCGAGCGCCTAGAGGGCTGGTCTGGTTCTGACGACGAGAAAGACCGGATTCTAAACCAGCTTGGACAGAAGCGGCAGCGTCAGCGCGAAGCTCTGAACACGCGGTTCCAGCAACTCCAGCAGTACGCCAGACGAGCCATGATGCGAGGCTCGTCCGACCCGGAGCGAGAGACAACACTCGTCCCGTCAGGCTACGACACGGTCCATTGACTGCACTTACGCCTTGTCGAGCTCAGTCGGACGCGTCGGCTGAGTTTACGGGCGCAACGCGGGCGCGGCCTCGCTGGCCTGACACGTACCGTGCGTGAGTAGCGCCACCGGAACGGAGAGGTCAGGCTCAGCGACTTCTGGAACGAGACGGGAGAGCCTGATCGGTGGCGCAGCCATCGCTGGCTCGGCATGAGCCTCCGTGAACGCGACGATCTCCGGCACGATCTCGGTTCGGAACCGCGATCCGTTGAAGATGCCGTAGTGACCCGCCCCCATCTGGAGAAGGTAGGCTTTCTTCTCGGCTGAGAGGTTGAGGGTAAGATCAAGGGCCGCTCGGGTCTGGCCGATGCCGGTGATGTCGTCCTTCTCGCCCTCGATCGCCATCAGCGCGCAGCGCCGGATCGCAGTGAGATCGACAGGCTTCCCCCGGTGGCGCATTTCGCCCCTGGGCAGGAGGTGCTCGATGAACACGGTCTCGACCGTCTGAAGGTAGTATTCCGCTGTGAGGTCCATCACGGCGAGGTACTCGTCGTAGAACTCACGATGTTTGGCCGCCGAGTCGCCGTCGCCCTGCACGAGATGCTTGAACATGTCCCAGTGCGCCGTGTGGTGGCGGTCAAGGTTCATGCTGATGAAGCCCGCCAACTGGAGAAAGCCGGGGTAGACATCACGGCCGTGGCCTCGGTGGGTCCATGGGACCGGGTGAATGCAGTGCTGCTTGAACCAGCCGATCCGCTTCTCCTGCGGCAGCCTGTTCACCGCAGTGGGTGAGCGGCGGGTATCGATGGGGCCGCCGACCAGCACGGCTGAGCGAGGCACCATGGGGTGAGCCTCGTCTTCCATGCGTGCTATAGCCGCCAGAACCGGGACTGAGGGCTGGCACACCGCCATGACGTGCAGGTCGGGCCCGAGCGCCTCGAAAATGGCCGTGCAGTAATCGATGTAATCGTCGAGGTCGAAGCGTCCGGCGGAGAGCGGCACCTTCTTGGCATCGGCCCAGTCGGTGATGAACACCTGATGCGTGTTGAGGAAGGCCGCCACCGTCCCGCGGAGCAGGGTCGCGTAGTGCCCGGAGAGGGGGGCGACCAGCAGAAGTTTCGGCTTGCTCGCGTCTTGCGAGGCCTCACCGAAGGCGATCACGCGGCAGAACGGCCGCTCCCACACCACTCGTTCACATGTGGGGAGGTTGAAGTCCGGCTTGTGATAGGTGCGCGTTGCCCGCTCGAACAACTCGCAGGAAGCCGCAACGGCTCGGCCGTTGGGCGTGTAAGCGAGGGGACTGAACGGGTTCTCACACGCGGTCCGGGCCATCTCTGCCGCCATCCGCATAGGAGAGAGCATCTGGTCGTAGGCATCACGCATCAGGTACAGCATACGACCAGTTCCTCCGGCTGCCTCACGGCCGCCCGTCTCCGAGATGCCCAACGCTTCAGCACTATGATGCGTTGCATGCACCCGGTCTGGGCGAACCGCTCGCCAGATCGGCACAAAATTGCCAGCACGAAATTGTTTTGACCATGGCGGTCTCGGGTGCGTGCTGGCAATTGCGGGGCTGTGATGCCGGCGAGCAACAGGATCGCATGCAAGCCCTTCGGGAGTGCCTGGCGGTGGCAGTCGATCAACCGCGACTTCCAAGTTCGCGTTGAACCGGGGTTCCTCCACAATATTCTCGTTTAGTGCGGCTCCCGAATTATTTCCGCCGCTCTACAAGAAGTGAGCGGAGGATGCGCTCGTGAACATCGCCCCGAACCTTGAGTACCGAACGCGTTGTGCAAGCTGACTGAGAAGGGCATCGACCAAGCGCGCCATGGCCTGACCGGCTGGCTTTGGGCCGGGCTCATTGAGAGGATCAGCCAGGACCGAAGGAGTGGGACATGCGGCGAGGTCAGAAGACGAGCGCGGAGCAGGTTGTGCTGAAGCTGCGCTAGATCGAGGTGCAGACGGCCGAGGGCAAGAGCTTGGCGCTGGCGTCCAAAGAGGCGGAGATCTCCGAGCAGCTGCGCGACGAGTGCCTGCGCCAGGAAGTCTTCTACTCGTTGAGGGAAGCGCAGATTGTGATGGGGCTGTGGAAGAACACCGATAGCTGCGTCGGGACTGTCAGGAATTTCGTGTGGGGGCGGCCATAGTGGATCCGAAGGAGGTTCCCGATGGGACGACGCAAGGCACCCCGTATCCCTGACGCGCTCCTGGATCAGCTTCTGGGCAGGGTCATAGGAAGTGATCCATTTGGATGAACGAATGACCGCTCACGCTTGTGTGCGCTTCGGCTCGACGCAGATGGAAGGGTGACTGACGCCATTCCACTTCACGCAGCGAGAGGCGGCCCGGCTTGCCCGAGCGGTCACCTGGTTCGAGGACAGCAGGCTCTTAGGGTGGCGAGAGTTTCCTTCGCGAGGTTCAGGCGGTTGGCTCGCCGTGAAGGGCGCTCGTTGAAGGGCGTTTGTTGTCCTTTCGAGCTACCAGGGGCAATAGAGCGTCGCTGGCCCTATATGTTAGATCGTGATAAATAAGTTAATTCTAATTTATCGGACGTGCTCGCATGGATGCCGCGTTACCCGCTGATCTGCTGCGCCTCCAGGACAAGGCCGCCGACGCCGCGCGACTGCTGCGCCTGCTCGCCAACGAGAAGCGCCTACTCATCCTGTGCCTGCTGATCGCGCGCGGCGAGATGGACGTGAGGAGCCTCGCCGAGGCGGTCGGGCTCAGCCAGTCGGCCCTGTCGCAGCACCTCGCCAAGCTCCGCGAGGACGGGATGGTCGCGTACCGCCGCAAGAGCCAGACGCTCCATTACAGGTTGGAGGACCCCCGCGCCGCCCGGGTGCTGGCGACGCTCAAGGACATCTTCTGCCAGGACCTCGGCTGACCGCGTCAGGCGCGGAGGATCTCTGCCTCAAGCCCCGTCCGGTCCAGCCGGTTGCGCAGCCGCAGGCTCAGCCCGCTTCGGCGCGACGCCATCTCGGCGATGGCAAGGCCGAGCCCGCTGCCCGTCGCGCTCTTGTGTCGGCCCCGGAAGAAGCGCGTCGTGACATGGGGAAGTTCCTCGGCGGGAATCCCGGGACCCTCGTCGCGCACGAGGACGCCCTCCCCACCGGGATGTGCGAGCCATTCCACCGTGCCGGCCTCCATGTGCTGCACCGCGTTCTCGTGCAGGTTGCGGACTGCCAGACGCAGGCTCTCAGGATCGGCCCGCAAGGTATAGCCGCGCAGCCTCGGGTCGATCAGGGTGCGGACCCCCGGCGGCACCCGCATCCCGTCGACGGTCTCCGCTACCAGCGCGCCCACATCAACCTCCGCCAGGGTCGGCGTCTCCCCGGCGGCGTCGAGCCGGGCCGCGTCGAGCAGTTGCCGAACGAGGCGGGTGGTGCCGTCGACAGCCGCCAGGATCTGGCGGAGCGCCGCCTTCGCCACGTCCGGGTCGGTCGTGGCCATGGCGACCTGTGCCTGGGTCTTCAGCCCGGCGAGGGGCGTGCGCAACTCGTGCGCGGCGAAGGCCGTGACCTCCCGTTCGTGCCGGCGCGCCGCCTCAACCTTGTGGAACAGCCCGTTTAGGGCGTCAGCCAACGGCCGGACCTCGGCGGGGGCCCGGCCGACGTCGATGGCGCTCATGTCGTCGGCGGCGCGGCCTGCAAGGTCGCGGGCCATCAGATGCAAAGGGCGCAGACCCCTTCCGAGGCTCGCCCAGATCAGCAGCCCGAGAAGTGGCACGACGAGGAGCGCGGGCGTGACGAGGCCCATGATGAGGTCGGTGACGAGGCGCTCGCGCAGGCTCAGGCGGTCGCCGACCATCACGCGCACGCCCTTCTCGGCGTCCTCCACCGTGAACACCCGCCACGTCTCGCCATCGACCTCGCGCTCCGAGAAGCCGGCCGGCGCATCGGTCAGGCGTCGTTCCGGAGCCCCACTCGACCGCGCGACCATGCGCCCGTCCAGGGACCAGATCTGGCAGGAGAGCTGTCGCTCGTAAGCCGTCGGCGCCGGGAAGGTGGACGGTGTCCCGTCGGAGGCCGTGCCGCCGACCGCCCCCACCAGGGAGCCGACCATGCGCGCGGCTTCCTGCAGGCGGGTGTCGAGGACCCGCTCCACCTCGTGCTTGGAGCTGAGATAGATCCAGGCGACCGCGCTGAGCCAGATGAGTCCGGTCGCGAGGACCAGGATGGCGAAGAGCCTAACGCGCAGGGACCTCATGCGGGCGCCCTCATCCGGTAGCCGACGCCGCGCACCGTCTCGATGGCGTGCTTGCCGATCTTGGCGCGCAGGTTGTGCACGTGGACCTCGACGGCATTGCTCTCGACCTCTTCCTGCCAACCGTAGAGGCGCTCCTCCAGCTCGGCCTTCGAGCGGAGCACGTCCGGGCGTTCCATCAGCGCCGCCAGGACCATGAACTCGCGCCGGGACACGCCGACCGGCACGCCGTCGACCGTGACGGCGAGGCTTCCGGGATCGAGCCGGATGCCGCCGTGCTCCAGGAGCGCGGCGGCCCGCCCCGAGGCCCGCCGGACGACGGCGCGGATGCGGGCCGAGAGTTCGTCGAGGTCGAAGGGCTTGCCGAGGTAGTCGTCGGCGCCGCCGTCGAGCCCGGCGATCCGGTCGGCCACCGCGTCGAGGGCGGTGAGCAGGACGACGGGCGTCCGGTCCTTCCGGCGGCGCAGGCCGCGCAGCACGTCGAGGCCGGAGCCGTCGGGCAGCATCAGGTCGAGCACGATGGCCGAGAACGCACTCGTGGCGAGCGCCGCCTCTGCGTCGGCGCAGGTCGCGACGCAGTCGACCGTCGCCCCGCCTAGCTCGAGCCCCGCCCTGAGCCCGTCCGAGAGGATGGGATCGTCCTCGACGACGAGGATGCGCATGCGTGTCTCCCCCTGACCGTCCCTCATCCTCCGGGCCTGGCTTAAGCCTGGCTTAAGCTGCGTTTCGGACCCGCGGCGGACCGTTCCGAGCCCGGACCCCGCCCATGCCGAAACCGCTCGCCCCCCTCATCCTCGCCGCCTTCGTCTGGGCGGGCGCCTCGCCCTGGTCGCCGGGATGGTCCCAGGACGGCGCCGCGCGGCAGACACCCTTCCCCCTCGTCGCGACCCGCGACGCGAACCTCGCCCTGCACCTTCGCTGGACCATCGCCCGCGGCACCTATCTCTACCGCGACAGGATCCGCGCCGAGGCCGGAGCCGGCGCGGAGCTTCTCGTCAGCACGCCGCCCGCGGAGACGAAGGACGACCCAAACTTCGGGCCGACCGAGGTCTACCACGACTCCGTGGAGGCCATCGTGCCCGGCGCGGCGCTGGCCAGCCTGCGGGAGGTCCGGGTCACCTACCAGGGCTGCGCCGAGCGGGGCATCTGCTACCCGCCGGTCACGAAGCGGCTGGACCTCGCCTCCCTGGCGAGCGCCGGCGCATCCCCAGCCGGCGAAGCCACGCCCGCCGCCGAGCACACGAGCGGGACGGTCGCTGCGGAACCCCGCCAGGGCGTCTTTCCCTCCGGACCTGCCATCTTCCTCGTCGGCAACTTGATCGGCGTCCTGATGGGGATGTTCGGGCTCGGCCTCCTCCTGGCGTTCACCCCCTGCGTCCTGCCGATGGTACCGATCCTGTCGGGCATGCTGGTGCGCTCGGGCCAGGGGCTCACGCCGGGGCGGGGCCTCGCGCTGTCCGGGAGCTACGTCCTCGCCATGGCGGCGGCCTATGCCAGCCTCGGCGTCGCGGCAGCATGGCTCGGTCGCAACCTGCAAGTCGCCCTCCAAACCCCGCTCGCCCTCGGCCTGATGGCCACCGCCTTCGTCGCGCTCGCCCTGTCGATGTTCGGCCTGTTCGATCTGCAGGCGCCGCGCTGGTGGCGGGACCGGTTCGGCGCCCCGGCGGCGCAGGGAGGGTCTGTCGCGGGCGCCGCGCTCCTGGGTTTCAGTTCCGCCCTCGTCGTCGGGCCCTGCGTGACGCCACCGCTCGCGGCCGCGCTCCTCTACGTTGCCCAGACGGGCAACGTCCTGCGCGGGGCTCTGGCTCTCTTCGCCCTCGGCCTCGGGATGGGGGCGCCGCTGGTGCTGGTCGGCACGTTCGGGGCCGGCATCCTGCCGCGGTCCGGCCCGTGGCTGGAGCGGGCGAAGCAAGCGTTCGGCTTCGTGTTCCTCGCTCTCGCGGCCTCGCTCGTGACACGCCTGCTGCCGGACGGGTTGTCCCTTCTGCTTTGGGCGGCGCTCGCCCTCGGCACCGGGCTGGCGCTCGCGGCGGTGACCACGAACGGCCGCCCGTCACGCGCCGGTCGCGCGGCGGGCTTGCTGGCCTTCGCCTATGGGGGGCTCCTCCTCCTCGGGGCTGCCACGGGCGCGGACGACCCGCTACGGCCCCTCGCCGGCCTCGGCCCGTCTCGACCGGACCACATCGCCGGGGCCCGTACGGTCTCCTCCGTCCCGGATTTCGAGGCCGCCCTCCTTGCAGCCCGAGCCGAGGGTAAGCCGGTGCTCGTCGAGTTCGCCGCCGACTGGTGCACCGTCTGCAGGACGAACGAGCGGACGGTCCTGGCGAACGCCGACATCCGGAAGCGGCTCAAGGCCGTCTCGGTCATCCGGGCCGACGTCACCCGCGACGACGACGCCACCCGGGCCCTGATGCACCGCTTCGAGGTGGTCGGCCCGCCGACCCTCATCCTGATGCGTCCCGACGGCGGCGAGGTCCGGGAGGCCCGCACCGAGGGCGAGCTGACGGTCGAAGACCTAGTGCGCCGCCTCGCCCTCGTCGGAGCCTGAGCTCCCCCTCTCGAACCACCCATACCTACGGAGACCGTCATGAACCGCAGGACCCTGCTCGCCCTGATCCCCGCCGTCGCGCTCGCGCCCGCCCTGGTGTCGTTGGCGTCCCATACCGGGGAGGCCTTCGCCCAGGGCGTCGACCCGAACGCCATCCTCAACGACCCCGAGGCGCCGGTCTCGGGCAACCCGAAGGGCGACCTGACCATCGTCGCCTTCCTCGATTACAACTGCCCTTTCTGCAAGAAGGCCGAGCCCGACCTCATTCGGCTGGTGAAGTCGGACGGACGCATCCGCCTCGTCCACAAGGACTGGCCGATCCTCGGCGACGCCTCAGTCTACGGCGCCCAGCTCGCCCTCGCGGCGAAGTACCAGGGCCGCTACGACGACGCGCATCGCGCGCTCATGGGCATCCCCGGCCGCAAGATCCCGAAGGAGCGGATGCTTGAGGCGGTGTCGGCTTCCAGCATCGACATGGCCCGGCTGGACGCGGACCGGACGTCCCATCAGGGCGAGATCTCCGCCTTGCTCCAGCGCAACCTCGACCAGGCGGACGCCCTCGGCCTGCAGGGCACGCCGGTCTTCCTGATCGGCCCGCTGAAGGTCGCGGCCGCCCTCGACTACGACGGCTTCAGGCAGGCAGTCGCCCAGGCGCGCGCCAAGGGCCGCTCGTGATGCGGCCGGTCCTGCGCCTCCCGGCGTTCCTTGCGCTCGCCGCGGCGCTCGGGGCCTGTTCGGCATCGATGGGCGCCCCCGGTCCGGTCGCTGAGGCGGGGCCGCGCCTCCCGGCGGATGCCGTCCGCCGCTATACGGCCATCACGGACGAGCCGTTCCCGGTCGATGCGGTCGAGCCGCGGGACCTGAAGGCCCGCAACGTCCGCCAAGTCGTCGATTATCCGACCAAGCGGCCGCCCGGCACCCTCGTGGTCGACCCCTACCGGCGCTTCCTCTACCTCGTGATGGAGGGCGGCAAGGCGATGCGCTACGGGGTCGGGGTGGGCAAGGCTGGCTTCGAGTTCACCGGGGAGGCCACGGTCGCCCGCAAGGCGTCCTGGCCGCGCTGGACGCCGACCCCCGACATGCTCCGGCGTGACCCGGAGCGGAACGGGCGCTGGGCCGGCGGGATGCCGGGGGGCGCACGCAATCCCCTCGGTGCCCGCGCGCTCTACCTGTTCAAGGACGGCAAGGACACGCTCTACCGCATCCATGGCACCACCGAGCCCTGGAGCATCGGCGAAGCGGTATCCTCAGGGTGCATCCGCATGCTGAACCAGGACGTCATCGACCTGCATCGCCGCGTGCCCACCGGCACGAAGGTCGTCTTGCTCGGGTCGCGGAGCACCGGTCAAGCCGCGCGGCCTGCAGCGCCGGAGACGACCGGCAGCCTCGGCGGCGACGCTGGGACCAGGCCGGCCACGAGCGGCGGCCTCGACCGTGCGCGCCTCGACGACCTATCACGCGGCGCCTCGGAGGCGCCCGAACCCCTGACGGACGAAGGAGCGGCGGATGACGACGGTCTTTAGGAGCCTGATGCTCGCGATCGTCTTCGCGACCATGGGCATCGGGACGATTCACGCCGGCTCGGAAGCGCCGGCCGGCTACTACGCCGACCAGAAGGTAGTCTACCACAACGGCGGAGGCGGCCCGGACGGAGCGGCCTACTTCAAGCGATTGCTGGCCAACCTGCGCAACCACGTCGAGGCCGTGGGCAAGGCGCATGTCGAGATCCGCGTTGTGAGCCTGGGCGACGGGGTCGGCCTCTTCCAATCGGCCGCGAGCGACAAGGAACTCGCTGGCCGCATCGACGCCCTCAAGGGGATGGGCGTGCGGTTCCTGGTCTGCGCCAACACCCTGCGCGAGCGGAAGATCGACCGCAGTACCCTTTACGGCGTCGGCGAGGACGACCTCGTGCCGAGCGTCGTCGCCGAGCTGGCGCGCCTGCAGGGCATGGGGTTCGCCTACATCCACCCCTGACGCCTGGCACGGCTTCGGCGATCGACCGCGAAACCCCGCTGGTGCGCCGCCGCACGTGACCCTCGGCCGCTCCTCCGCCGGGCCGCATTCCCGCTTGTCATAACATTAGATAATGCTAATTGAGTGTCAGCTAATGTTTGTGCGGGGGCAGCGTTCCCCGCGGCCGGCCCGGGCACCAACCCGGACCGCAATTCGGGACAGATCGAGATGGAAGGCTTCACCCCCGTCAGCGCGATTCTCGGCGGAGCGATGATCGGCGCATCCGCCTCGCTGCTGCTGCTGCTCAACGGGCGCATCGCCGGCATCAGCGGCATCCTCGGCGGACTGCTCGCCCGACCATCGCGCGAGACCGGCTGGCGCGCCGCCTTCGTCGCAGGCCTCGTCCTGGCGCCATTCGCCTACGCCGGCCTGGGGGGCAGCCTACCGCCGGTGAAGGTCGGCGTGTCGTTCCCGCTCTTGATCCTCGCGGGCCTGCTGGTCGGGTTTGGCGCGCGCCTCGGCGCCGGCTGCACCAGCGGCCACGGGGTCTGCGGCATCGGCCGTGGCTCGCCCCGCTCGCTGGCCGCGACCGGCACCTTCCTGGCCGTCGCCGTCCTCACCGTCCTCGTCGTGCGTCATCTCGTCGGAGCCTGAGCCATGGCCAAGACCGCCTCCGCCTTCGCCGTCGGCCTCCTGTTCGGCCTTGGCCTCCTCGTCTCGGGCATGGCCGACCCGGCCAAGGTCCTCGCCTTCCTCGACGTGACAGGGCGCTGGGACCCCAGCCTCGCCTTCGTCATGGCTGGCGCCGTCGCGGTCTCAGCCGCCGGCTACCAACTGGCGCGGCGGCGCGGACGGCCTGTGCTCGCGCCCAGGCTCGACGTCCCGGCCCGGCGCGACCTTGACGCACGCCTGATCGCCGGGGCCGCGATCTTCGGCCTCGGCTGGGGACTGGCCGGCCTCTGCCCCGGCCCCGCCCTCACCATCCTGACGGTGGCCCCGACGGAGGCCGTGACCTTCGTGGCGGCGATGGTCGCCGGCATGCTGCTGTTCCGCCTCGTGCCGGCGGCGCGCCTGAAGCCGACGACCGTGCTGGGAGCCGACGCATGATGCCCGGTCCCCTTACATCCGGCCTCGCCGCCGGCTCGGGCGGGGTCGTGGGCGTGATCCTCGGCCTCGTCGGCGGGGGCGGCTCGATCCTGGCGGTCCCGCTCCTGACCTACGTGGTCGGCGTGTCCTCGCCCCATGTCGCCATTGGGACGAGCGCCCTGGCGGTCTCGGTCAGCGCAGCCGGCAACCTCGTCCCGCATTGGCGGGCCGGGACCGTGAAGTGGCGCTGCGCGGCGGCGTTCTCGCTCGCCGGAATCCTCGGCGCGCTCGTCGGCTCTGCGGCCGCCAAGGCGGTCGACGGGCGGAGCCTGCTCGCCCTGTTCGGAGTCGTGATGCTCGTGGTCGGCGGCCTGATGCTGCGCAGGCGGCGCGGGGACGGCGACCCGGACGTGCGCCTGACCTGGGCGAGTGCCCCGATGCTCCTGCCCTGGCTCCTCGGCATCGGCCTCGCGGTCGGCCTGTTCTCCGGCTTCTTCGGCATCGGCGGGGGATTCCTGATCGTGCCGGGCCTGATGCTGGCGACGTCGATGCCGCTGCCCGTGGCCATCGGCACCTCGCTGGTCGCGGTCAGCGCCTTCGGGGCGGCGACCGCCGCGAGCTACGCCGCCTCCGGCCTGATCGACTGGCCGCTGGCCGGCCTGTTCATCCTGGGAGGCGTGCTCGGGGGCCTCGTTGGCTCAAAGCTCGGCCAGCGCCTCGCCGGGCGCAAGCGCGCCCTGACCGTCACCTTCGCTGGCCTCGTCATCTTGGTCGGCCTGTACGTCGTCGCCCGCGGGGCCCTGCCGCTCCTCGGTATGAGCGCCTGAACCCGAGAAGGAGGAGATCCATGTCGAACCAGACCGTCGGAGCCCTGCGCGGGCATCCCATCGTGACCGGCTTCCACGACGAGCCGACCGGCAGCATCCAGTACGTCGTCGCGGACCCCGAGACGAAGCGCTGCGCCATCATCGACCCGGTCCTCGACTTCGACCCGAAGTCCGGCGCGACCGCGACCCGCTCCGCCGACGCCCTGCTCGCGCATATCGAGGGGGAAGGCTACACGCTGGAGTGGATCCTCGACACCCACCCGCACGCCGACCACTTCTCGGCGGCCGGCTACCTCCACGACCGGACGGGCGTCCCGACCGCCATCGGCGAGAAGGTCGTCGACGTGCAGCGGCTCTGGAAGGGGCTGTACGACCTGCCCGACACGTTCCGGACGGACGGTTCGCAGTGGTCCCGGCTCCTCGCCGACGGCGAGCGCTTCCGGATCGGCGACCTCGACGTCGAGGTGATGTTCACGCCGGGCCACACCCTGGCCTCCATCGCCTACCGGGTCGGCGATGCCGCCTTCATCCACGACACGCTGTTCATGCCCGACAGCGGCTCGGCACGGGCCGACTTCCCGGGCGGCAACGCGCATGCCCTATGGCGCAGCATCCAGCGCATCATCGCCCTGCCGGACGACACGCGGCTGTTCACGGGGCACGACTACCGCCCGGGCGGCCGAGCGGCGGCCTGGGAGAGCACCGTCGCCCGGCAGCGGAGCGAGAACGCGCACCTCGTCGAGACCCCGACCGAGGAGGCGTTCGTGGCGATGCGCGAGGCGCGCGACCGCGAGCTGCCGATGCCGAAGCTCATCCTGCATGCCCTGCAGGTGAACATCCGCGGCGGGCGCCTGCCCGAGCCCGAGGCGAACGGCCGCCGCTACCTGAAGATCCCGCTCGACGCCCTCGACGGCGCGGCGTGGGGCGAATGACGGAGACGAGCATGACCACGACCAGCGCAAAGGACCTGGTGGCGCAGGCCAACCGGGAGGTGGAGACCCTGTCGGCCGAGGAGGCGCTCGCCCGCCTCGGACAGCCGGGCACGGTGTTCGTCGACGTGCGCGAGGGCGAGGAGCTGGCCAAGACCGGCAGGATCGCCGGCGCCGTCCACGTGCCCCGCGGCGTCCTGGAGTTCCAGGCCGATCCCGCGAGCCCGACCCACCGGGCCGAGCTCGGCGGGGGCAAGCGCCTGGTTCTCTACTGCGGTTCCGGCAACCGCTCGGCCCTGGCCGCCAAGACGCTCAGGGACATGGGGCTCACGTCCGTCGCCCACGTCGCCGGGGGCTTCTCTGCGTTAGAGAAAGCGGGCGGCCCAGTGGAGCGGATGTGACTGGAGCTAACTGCACGCGGTGCTTGGCCCCTACAACGGTTATCCTGGGCGATTATGTCCCTACCTGGGGCAAGCGTCGGCGTGTAGCTTGAGGCATCAGGTACAGGCCGAAGTGAACTAGACGAGTGTCTACCTCAAGCCAAGAAGTGAGCCTCACAATTGTCTCCGCTCACGGTCCGCTTTGAGTCACATGAAGATTGACTGAGCCGCAACGAAGGTCCGCTTCTGCGGTCTGAGCGCCGGAAGCGGACGAGCCGCTTTCGGCCACTTTCTGCCGTCCGGATTGCGCCATAAGCGGACATCAGCTCAACGCCCGGTAGCGGACACTCAGATCCGGATGGTCGACCGTCCGGTGTCGACCCAGTCCAGCCGCCTGAGAGGCCTTTGGCGCTTCCCGAAAGCGGCCGTTCGTTAGCCCTCCGGCAGCTTCGGTTCCGGGTGGTGATCCACCGTTGGATTGCCGCCCGAAAGCCGACATTCAGCTTCGCTCACCTGGACGCCTTAAAACTGCGTAAGACCGCATCGTCGGTGCAGTGAAAGAGGTTCCCAACACCAAGCTCTTCTGTCAAAATGAGCTTCAGGCCGATCGCTTCGGTCTACAATTTCCTTCAAAAATACTGACTGTTCTCAATTTTTCCAGCCGACTAGGCAGTGGAGCGCCTCGCAATAGCTCACCAGATTTGTGCGAGCCGAAACGAATGCCTTCAGCGGCGTTTCGATGTCATAGAAGTGAATGTTCGCAAGGAAGCCATAGATGGCTGCATCAATGCTGGTCGGGCTTCTTCCAAACACGAAAGCTCCCTTTGGCACAAGGTTCGCCAGAACTTGTAGGTCGGCGGTTCCGCGCACGTACGCTTCAGCTTCGCTGTAGCGTCCAATTCCTTGGTAGTAGTACCGTTTGAAATTAAACTCCCGAGCATTCAGAAGCTGATCTTTGGTGAATTCAGAATGCTCTCGGAGCAGTGCGTCCCGGAACGCAGGCCAGAACCTTTCGTCTTTCCAGCGAGAGTAGGACATCACCCAATACAGATCGTCGAGCAAACGGTTGGTGAGTTGTCCTATATCCCGCTGAATCGTCGTCAGACCATCGTCGACAGTCAAGCCGTAGCGACGCGTGAGATGCGAGATGATGCTGTCACTATCCCCGATTATCTCCCCGCCGTCTTCGATGTACGGAAGCTGACGACGTGGCGCCGACGACGCATCCAAAATATGCCTGTGTGTAAAAGATAATCCCGCCAGCTTAAGAAAGGCGAATACCTTGAGGCCGTAAGCGTTGTTGTCGGCGACACCGAACAGACCTGGATACGAGTAAAGAGTGATCATGCGCCTCCTCCTTCGTGACCGGCTAGCTTCGCGAAACGCTTCCGAGCTTGTACCGGGCTCTCCAGAGCGTTCCTTCAGCCCCGTCCTGTTAGTCTGCCATCCAACAATCTATCGGCTATCGGTGCTCACATCCTCGAGAGCCCTTTGCTAGACCTTGGCCGGCCATCAGTCCTTACGAGCGGCATGTTGACGGCGGGCGGCCCACCGAAATGAAGCCAATATAGCCTCTCGATAGCCCGTAGGCGAAAACGTCGGATTGCGATTGATAACAGAACCTCTGCATCCAGCGGATCAGCTTGGCTCAGAGATGGCGGATAGGCAAATTACGATCGGCACCCTATAAAATATTCAATGTGCCGCCGAATTCGGCCGGAACAGGGCATAAGCCGAATGACCTCTGATCCTAATCTGAGCGGCCGAAGCAAGCTTGTTCAACCGCCGCCAGGGCGCCCCCGTTTATTCCGTGACCCGTTGAGTTGGTTCGCGGGTTGGCGATCCATCCGTAGCAAAATCTTGGCTGTCGCGATCGCTCTGATCGTTTTTATGCTAGCGACCTCTATCGTCTCAATGCTTATGTCGGCGACCGTCAGCATCCTACTTGAGGAACTGACAGGCCGGTACATACCCGCATATAGTCACCTAGCGCGCGCGAATGTGCGATCGCTTGAGCGTGCGTTGGCACTGAGGCGAATGGCTGTCGCCAGGATGCAAGTTCCGCCTGATGATGACGGCTACAAAGTCCAGCTGCGGATCGCTACCGAAAAGGGTACGCAGGTTACGCTTGAGGCTGGCGAAGCGCGAAATCTTATCAACGCCATTATTGATGACAAGCGTACGCCGTCGGACAACGCTGCCCTCGGGCGATTGGACGCCCGCATTGAGAACGCGACGTCTGAGCTTCTTCAAGAAATTTCAGCTGAGGATACCAAATTAGTTCAACGACTCGATGCGAACGATTTCGCAGAAGCTCGTCAATCAATGGTCCGCATCGATCTGATGCGTGATCAATTCATTCGTAGAATTGATGAAATTAGGTCGGACATGCTCGCGCAGGTGGATGCGAGTTCTTCCAATGTGATTCGAGATCAGCGTCGCGTTCTCGTGACCTCTGTGGTTGTCAGCCTTCTCGCTGCATTTCTTGGGATTGGCGTGGCGATGATGGTCGCTAGCGGCATTACTCGCCCGGTTAGAGAACTCTTGAAAGGCACGCGTGAGGTGGAGCTAGGCCACCTCGACGGTCGCATTAATGTGTCCACTTCGGACGAAATCGGCGAGCTGTCAGCCGCCTTCAATACCATGCTCGATCAGCTTCGAAGGACGAGACACGCCAGGGAGACTTTCGGCCGGTACATTGATCCGAAGGTGGCAGAAAGACTTATCGACTGGTCGGAGGCAGCCGCCCCCGACGGCCAGAGGCGCGTTATGACGGTGATGTTCTGTGACATGAAGGGCTTCACGTCGTTATGTGAGGGGATGACGCCGCAGGGGTTAGTGAAGGTCCTCAACCTCTTCTTGTCGACGATGTCGGCTTCGATACGTGAGAGTGGTGGCATCGTCGACAAGTACATAGGCGACGCGATAATGGCCTATTGGGGCTCTCCATTCGTAGACGATGCCGAGCAGGCGTCATTGGCCTGCGCTGCTGCCTGCGCGATGGTGCAGCAGTTGCCCACTCTGCGGCAACAATTTCCAGAGTTGCTCGGCTTGCGGCACATGCCCGGCGAGCTCGACATACGGATCGGGATTGCGACCGGCGAGGTCCTCGCGGGTAGTATCGGATCCGAGTTGATGATGAGCTATACCGTGATGGGCGATGCGGTTGTTCTTGCTTCTCGACTTGAGAGCCTGAATAAGGCTTACGCGACCCGCATCCTCGTTGCGGATCGCACTGCAAATATGGCGCGTGGGATCTTTGAATACAGAGAGGTTGATCGCGTAATCGTGTACGGTCACGAGTCCCAGACCACGATCCACGAATTGCTCGGGAAGTCTGGAGAGCTGTCGGCTGCCCAAGAGGCAACACAGACGGCGTACGCCTCGGGCTTGGAAGCTTACAGGCAGCAACGTTGGGAGGAGGCGCGGGAGGCTTTCGAAAATGCGCAGGAGGCCGTCCCAGGAGATGGGCCGTCCCGTGTACTCTTGTCTCGCATCAAGGATCTTGAGACCAAATCGCAGTCTAGCGCTTGGGATGGCTCCTGGAGAATGGACAAGAAATGAGAGCAGCTTAGCTGCTTGGGCAGCTAGAACCGTCACCGTTCGAATCTTTAGTGAGCGCCTCAAGGCGCGAGGTGCGCGTGGGCGACACCAACGTCGCAGACCTGCGCTTCTACGTTGCGCCGACCCGAAGATAGAGTCTGCGTCGGCATGCGAGCCTTGCGGAAGCGGCTGCACTGCTTTCGGCTAGCAGCCGCCCACTTTGACCCGTCAAAGTGCTCGGAAGCAGACGTTCCATGCTTCTGCAAAGGGTCAACAGCTTCCGTCAGCATGTAAGCAGTGGATTGCTGCGAGCCGGGCCGAGCTCAATCAGTGAGGTGCTGGACCTGCCCTGGACTGTGCCGACAAAGCACGCATTGCTCTGGGCGTGACAGGCTGATGATCCGCAGCCCGGTCCGACCCCGCTGGCCCATAGCCACTCGCGGGGTCTGCTCAGTGACAGCGCTACGCTGCCGCCAAAACCGGATCATGCCGTGTACCGCAAATTCAAGTCCGACACGCTCAGCCCGATCCAGCACCTCATCCTCACCGCCGCCGTCAGCCATCCAGGACACCGGCTCGCCCGGCCTGAGGACATCAAGCCGCCGACCTATCGCTCTGCCCTTCGGGCCCTGCGCCGCCGCGGTTTTGTCATCGACAGCGTTGCAGAGGATGGTTCGGGACGCCGGTCCGCCGCTCCCGTTTTGTCGGAGGCCGGCTTCGCCCACGTGGCCCCCGCCACTCACGAGGTGCAGACGGTCGCGAAGCCCGAGCTGCCCACGGTCCGCTCCCCGCGTGCCGGCTCGAAGCTCGATCGCCTCGTCGCCATGCTCGCTCGCCCGGACGGCGCGGGCAGCGACGAGCTCGTTGGTGCCCTGGGATGGCTGCCACACACCACCCGCGCCGCGCTAATCGGGCTGCGCAAGCGAGGCTGGACTTGCCTCGAGAAAGTGGAGAGCTCTTTTCCTGAAGGAGGGGGTTTCCGATGGCGGACCGGAAGCAGACCTTTACCCCTGAGTTTCGCGCTGAGGCGGTGCGATGAGCGCAGACGAGCGGGCGGTCCCGCCGCGAGGTAGCCGCCGATCTCGGCGTCGGGCTCTCGACGCTGCGCACCTGGATCGACGGCCGGCGTGAGCGGGAGATGGATCACCCGCCGGCCGATCGGCAGGAGGACATGGCCGCCGAGCTCAAGCGCCTGCGGCGCGAGAACGAGGTGCTGCGTCAGGAACAGGAGATCCTGAAGCGGGCCACAGCTTTTTTCGCCAAGGAGGGAAGTCGATGAGGTTCCGCCTCATCGACGCGGCGAAGAAGGACTTCCCGGTCGCGCGCCTGTGCAAGGTCCTCGACGTCAGTCCGAGCGGCTATTTCGCCTGGAAGAACCGCCCGGCCTCGACGCGCCAGCGCGAGGATCTCGTGC